>CAZKMG010000034.1:0-16315 GCA_964553465.1 uncultured Bacteroidaceae bacterium | reverse complement strand
AATTTATCAAGAAGGTTGAGATAGGCAGTTATTCTTTTTGCCCTGAAATCCTCAATCCTATCAGTAATTGCCTGGAAAGGAAGGTTGAACTTTAAACTATAAAATTCTCTCATCCTTTCAATAAGTAAATCATCGACAAGTGAGATAACCGAAGATACACCATACTGAGCAACTTTAAGAGGAGTATCAATGGAATAAGCAATTCCCATAACAGGAATATGAAATGAATGAGCATTCATCCTGTTCATAATAATAAATATTAAATATTGTAATGGGATTTATTTTGAAGAACTTAAAATGCTATGTATTCAGCCTGGTAGGATGTACCCACTACGAAACACTCAACAGCCAATATAATAGACAACAAAGGTATAACTAAATATTCCTAAATAATTCAAAAAAAAGGTTTTTAACATAAATCGAAGGGAGAAATACTTCAAAAAAGTTAGCTATTTTAATTGCCTTTACCTTCTTTTCCCTTTAAGCTTTGAACTTTCCAATGTTTTCTTCCTTTTTCTTTTAAAGGGAATCTCTTCCCGGTCTTTTTGAGTTTTTGTATCTGGCCTGGATAGTTCCACAATCACAGGTACATTATTGAACTCTATATTTTTAAACGCGTTGCGGATATCTGCTTCGTAAGTTTGATCGACCTCAAAAAATGAAAAATTGCGTAAAATATCTATTTTCCCTATCTCAATATTTCTTAATCGACTATGTTCATTTATCATACCGATCATTCTTGCAGGGTTGAGGCTGTCTTTGGTACCCATGTTTATGAAAAATCGTGAAAAACTGATTTCTCTGTTTCTGGGGTGATTGGAAGTGTTTCTTGAAACCCTGATCTCACGGCGTTTTCCAGATTTACGTTCCCTGGTCTCAAAATATGAAGCCTCTCTATCAGAAGCTACCACATTCAAATCAGGGGCGTTTTTATAGTATTCAAGGAACCTGTTAAATTCAACAGAAACAAAATGTTTAATCAGGTTTTCCCTGTCGAGCCATTCAAGTTTTTTATATACTAGCGGCAGGTATTGTTCAATCTGTGATTCATTTACTTCAACATTTTCCATTTTATCAATCAGTGTGAAAAGCTGTTTTTCGCATATATCACGGCCAACAGGTACCATTTTACGTATGAATTTTTTTCCTGTGATTTTTTCCAATTCATTTATTTTACGCGTTTCCCGTGTATGAATAATGACGATTGAAGTCCCCAGTTTACTTGCTCTTCCTGTGCGCCCGCTCCGATGAATGTATACATCCAGTTCATCGGGGAGGTTAAAATTAATGATATGGGTAAGATCTGTAACATCCAGACCGCGGGCAGCCACATCGGTAGCTACAAGCAGCTGGATGTGTCTTTGACGGAATCTGCTCATAACGTTATCCCGCTGCGCCTGGGAAAGATCTCCGTGAAGTGCATCTGCACTATATCCATCCTGTATAAGTTTATCAGCAATTTCTTTGGTCTCCATCCTTGTCCGGCAAAAAACAATTCCATATATACTGGGATTTATATCCACTATCCGCTTAAGAGCCGGGTAACGGTCCCTTGCATGAACCATATAGTATTCATGGTTTACGTTTTCAGCACCTGCATTTTTCTTTCCTACAGATATTTCCAGGGGTTCATGCATATATTTTTCTGCCATGCTTGCAATTTCGCGGGGCATAGTAGCTGAAAACAGTAAAGTCTGTTTT
The DNA here is from genome assembly GCA_964553465.1 of uncultured Bacteroidaceae bacterium. Taxonomy (GTDB): domain Bacteria; phylum Bacteroidota; class Bacteroidia; order Bacteroidales; genus CAZKMG01. Next base: position 14,614 of record CAZKMG010000034.1, on the reverse strand, counting down.
TCTCCAGGTGTTTCTGCCATAATCGTTTCGAGATCATCTTTAAATCCCATATTCAACATTTCATCCGCTTCATCAAGGACAAGCCATTTAATACCAGATAATTTTAAAACTTTACGCCTTATAAGGTCAATGACCCTACCGGGTGTGCCAACCACAAGCTGACAACCATCTTTGAGCGATTTTATCTGTGATTGGATATTTGCTCCTCCGTACACGGCAGTTGTACTAAATCCAGAGATGTATTTTGAATAATTTTCTAGGTCAGATGTAATTTGAATACAGAGTTCTCGTGTTGGGCAAAGTATCAAGGCTTCAACTTTATTTACTCCGATATCGCTCAACTGTATAAGTGGTAATCCAAATGCAGCAGTCTTACCTGTTCCTGTTTGGGCCAGTCCGATCATATCTTTTCCAGACTTTAATAATGTGGGGATAGTCTTTTCCTGGATTGGGGTGGGATTCTCAAAGCCTAATTCAAATATGGCTTTCAATAACTCCGGGCGTAACCCGGTTTCTTCAAATGTCAACATTTCATAATAATTAATTATAACGGATGTGGAAGTAGCCCTTACACTTTCCGTTATTCATGGTTGAATAAAAAATTTACAAGGATTGTCAATTGCGAAAAAAATAAGAAAATGGTTGAGGCATATAAAACCTTCCTGTAAACCAGGTGCAAAGTTAAGCTTATTTTATTGATTTACAATAACCATAGCCATTCATTGATACCATAAGGATTTTAAAAATATCCATCCCCTTCCTTTATCAAATTCATAATCAAAGCCTTCAAACTTACTTATTCATCAATTCTGGGAGTAAATTCTTTGGAATTCAACGGTATTAATCCAAACATCAAATCTAAATCATGCCAATTAAAGGGTTCAATACTTTTACTTGTTTATTAATACTTTGCCCCCAATTTTCCTTATAATTGACTTTGTGAAGGCGCAAATTGAAAAGATAAAAAAAAACAATAGAAAATAACCTTCGTTATAATTATTCTAATTGCATTATACCTCCAGGATATAAAAAAAAAGCCCCGTATCGACGGAGCTTTTAACATCTTGCATTAAATAAGTACTTAAACTATATAAGTTTAACGTTTACTGCATTTAAGCCTTTTTTACCTTCTGTGAGATCGAATGTTACTTTGTCATTTTCTCTAACTTCATCAACGAGGCCAGATACATGTACAAAGTATTCTTCTTCGGTTTCAACGTCTTTAATGAATCCATAACCTTTGGAATCATTGAAAAATTTTACAATTCCTTCTTTCATAATATAATTTTAAAAAATAATGGCAAAGGTAAGTAAATTCAATTGTATAAACTAATAAAATTTTTTTTTATCAATATTAGTTTTAAAAAGTAATTTTGTAAAATATTGCAATAGAAAGAATTATAAGAATGTACAAACAAATTTCATAGTTTGAAGTGATTCTACTATTTTATGGCATATGTATATCATTTTTACCTTCGGACAGCCATTTTATAAAAGCTTCTCTCATCCCCTCATCCAACCTTGCTTCCTTATGCAGAAGCGCATATGATTTTAATGGCATTTCCTTTTCCTCAATGGCTTGTTTCATTCCAGATATAATAAGGTTTTTCTTTTCCCTTGTATAGGATGCAAATACTGAGAAATTCAAATGCTTACGAGCTTCAACGATATGGGAATTAAGCACCCAGGAAACCGGGGAAATGTTTGAATACCATGGATAATGTGTCTGGTAACTGTGACAGTCGTAACATGAAGATTTTAACATTGAAGTAATACTTCTTGGAGGATTAATCACAACAATAAAGTCTGCGGAAGGATCCGAAACTGGAACCAATTTATCAATCCGGAAAAATTGTATTAAAATTAATATTCCCAGAATGATCAGAATTGATATTTTCAGGATAGGATTTTTCATATCGATTTAATATAATTTGTCCCTTAAATCTAATGAATTTGAACATGATCATCACTAACTTAGTATTTAATTTTATTATTACAGTATGTTTTTGCAGATTCCCGAAGGTCTAATTAAATGCATAAAATGATACATCAATTTATTTCAATATATATGCTAATCATTGGAATGGGTATGATATTCATTTGGACAACAGACATTTTAAGGGGAAAGTTTAAGGACCAAGGTAATTTCTTCAGGTGGAAAGAGGGAGTTAATATGCTTTGGCCCCATATTTTAGCTGAATTCTTTACAGGGACCGGATTAATTTTTAGTGCTATAGGACTATACTTTAAAATTACCTGGTCAATTCCTTTTTCAATGATATTTCTTGGAGCAATGACTTATTCTTCATTGAATAGTCTTGGATGGGTTGTTGCCGATAAAAGTAGATTTAGATATGGAATCCCAATGATAGTTGGTTTAATAGGTGGAATTGTTTCTATATTATTGTTATTATTTTGTTGAAGACAGATATTATTATAAGAAAAGAGCTATCAGCTGATCACTCTGCAATACTAAGAGTTACCAGGCTCGCATTTGCGGCTGCACCTTATGCTGATGGTAACGAACACGAACTTGTTGATAAATTACATGCTTCAGATGAATTCATCCCAGAATTATCTTTGGTAGCGGAATATAATGGGAAAGTTGTTGGGCACATAATGTTTTCTAGAGCGAGAATTATCGGGGAGGAAAGCATTTATCCTTCTCTCACTCTGGCACCTGTTTCAGTGCATCCTGATTATCAAAACCAGGGGATTGGTTCTCAACTTATTAAAGAAGGAATCAAAATCGCCAAGATAATAGAATATAAGAGTATATGTGTGCTTGGACATTCAGAGTATTACCCTAGATTTGGGTTTAAGAATGCGAAAGAATTCAATATATCTCTTCCATTTGAGGTTCCTTATGGAGCGTTTATGTGTATGGAACTTCAAGCCGGAGCTTTAAAGGGGATTGCGGGTACATTTCAATTCGCAAAGGAGTTCAATATCTAATTGAGAACGGAAAAATGATCTATCCGGAAACTTTTTTCATTTTATTTTGTTTATCCTTCTAATAAATTAATGAGCCTCTAGTTTTTGTTCCTCGTTTTTGGACTCTTCCTGTTAAAAGCTCTAAATAATAGTAATTATGAATCTTAGTAATATCAAGTATGCTAATAACCTAAATACTGATTTCATCAGTATTCTTAGAAACAGGGTTAAAGCGTATTTCGAAAGCCGTCAGCTATCAAAATATGCAAACTTCGATATGATAATAAAAACTGTGAGTATGATCTCACTTTATCTTATCCCCTATACCCTCATTATATCCGGCATATCGTCTAATAGCTGGATCATATTCAGCCTTTGGATGCTTATGGGAGTGGGGAGTGCAGGAATCGGCTTATCCATAATGCATGATGCAAACCATGGTTCTTATTCGTCCAATCCAAATGTGAACAGATATCTCGGTTATCTATTAAATTTTATAGGAGGAAGTGCTGTTAACTGGAAGATACAGCATAATTATCTACATCATGGATACACCAATATTGATGGAATGGATGAAGACATTGATCCAGGAATAGTAATGCGCCTTTCCCCGCATAGTAAAAGATATAAAATACACCGATGGCAGCACATTTATGGTTGGTTTTTATATGGTTTAATGACAATTTCATGGGTTACATCCAAAGATTACAGCCAATTAAAAAGATACAGGGATTCTGGTCTTCTTTCCAGGCAGAGTCTTTCATACCAATGGTTACTCACAGAAATGATCTTATTCAAAGTATTCTTTGTAGCATATTTGCTAATAATCCCGTTAATTTTTTCAAATATTGATTGGTGGAAAACCATTATTTTCTTCACCCTTATGCATTTTATTCAAGGCTTCATCCTCACTATTGTTTTTCAACCAGCCCATGTAATGCCTTCATCAGAATATCCTTTACCGGATAATAATGGTAATGTTGAGAATAGCTGGGCCATTCATCAGATGTTGACCACTTCTGATTTCAGTCCGAAAAGTAAACTATTTTCCTGGTATGTAGGTGGTTTAAACTTCCAGATTGAACATCATTTATTCCCTAATATTTGTCACGTCCATTATAAAAGGCTTTCAAATATTGTAAAGGAAACTGCAAAAGAATTTGGTATTCCTTATAATGTACAATCTACTTTTCTTATTGCGCTTATTAACCATGGAAGAATGCTCAGGACACTTGGCAGGTACGATTAAAAATATACCGGCAAGTTTGCCTGTGGTTCCTTTAAAACATTCATTCACATTTGAAGACTTAGCTTTTCATGCAATGAATTATAAGATTCCTCTAGTATATATCCGATATCTTTTATACACTACACCTCCCATTTTCTCCATCTCAGCTCTTATTTTAAAATTTGTTTCCAGCTCCAGGTGGCTATCAAGATACTCAAGACCGGCCTTGTGGGCTTCTTCAAGCATTTTAATGCCCAAAGCCGTATTTAATCCCATGTTTCTGCAATCCTCCCTGATAGCCCCCAATAAAAGGGTAAGCTGTTTTGTTGTTTTTTGTGAACGCAGGATAGAAATAAATCCGGTGGGAAATACATAACCTTTGGATTTTTTTATCCCTGCACTGATATCCGGTATGCCAAGGACAAATGCAATGACCTCCTTTTTTTCATTTTCAATAATTTTAATAAATCGTGGATCTAAGATCATGATATACCGGCTTGCAAATTCATCCATCTCCTGCTCACTCATGGCTGCAAATGCGTAAATATCTTTAAATGTATCATTTACAAGAGTCAGTACCGGCCTTATATAGGGTTTAATCTGTCTTTTAGTCTTTAAATCTACAAAGTTTAAACCAGGATTATTTCTAATGGTTCTTTCATAAATTTTCCGGTAAAAATCAGGTATCACCTTTGGGATTATTACCTTGTAAACAACCAAATCGGTTTTTTTCTCATACCCTGCTCTTTCGAGAAAATTAACCATATAGGAGAAGTTTGCATTGGAGGAAATAACAATTGGTTCATTAAATCCTTCGATCAACATTCCCTGTGGATCTTTATCAGAAAAGCCCAAAGGGCCAACAAGGTTTTTCATTCCTTTAGCTCTTGCCCAATCCTCCACAGCCTTCAATAATGCTTTAGCTACTTCATAATCTTTATAGGTCTCAAGAAAGCAAAATCTGCCATCCTGGTCACCGCTTGCATCATTATATTTATGATTTATGATTCCCATTACCCTTCCTGCAAGCATACCTTCTTTATAAGCTAAATAAAGTATAGTATCCGAATAGGAAAATGCCCGGTTCTTTTTTGGGTTGAAAAAAATCCATTCATCCATGTAAATCGGAGGTACCCAATTCGCATGAGTGGTATGAATTTTTGCAGGTAAGTGAATAAATCGTTTAAGGTCTTTTCTGTTTTTAACAGGTCTAATTTGAATTTCCATAAATTAGAATTATAAGAATAAAAATAATTCTTATTCAGGGTAAATATAATTCATTCATGGAAATCTTTTAAATTACCTTAAATAAATCTTATTAGATCAATCAAATCATAGAATATTGATGTGTATATATTTATTATCCAATTGGAATCTAAACTATCGATTAATTATAAAAAATAATAAATTTGTAATCATCTTAAAAATATTCCCTTGAAGATGTTTAAATTCCTTCGTAATATTAATTCTAAAACTCATCGGCCCAAACTGGGTGGACTTGAGATTTTCAAGTACATCGGACCGGGTCTTTTAGTAACAGTTGGGTTTATAGATCCGGGAAATTGGGCGAGCAATCTTTCAGCCGGCGCCAATTATGGATATACTCTTCTTTGGATGGTGACGCTCTCAACGCTTATGCTTATAATATTACAGCATAATGTTGCCCATCTGGGGATAGCTTCAGGATTATGCCTTTCAGAGGCAGCAAGTATTTATCTCCGTCCAGGAACTTCAAAGGCCATATTAGGATCTGCGATGCTTGCATCCATATCCACCTCCCTGGCCGAAATATTGGGGGGAGCGATTGCATTGAACATGTTATTTAATATCCCGATCAGGGCGGGTTCTATTATGGTGTTGATTTTTGTCATGATTATGCTTTTCACAAATTCATACAGGATCATTGAAAAATGGATTATTGCCTTCGTATCAATTATTGGGATATCATTTATTTATGAATTATCCCTAGTGCATATCGATTGGGATCACGCAATCAAAGCATGGGTAACCCCTTCATTCCCAAAAGGATCTATGTTGATTATCATGAGCGTGCTGGGTGCAGTAGTTATGCCTCATAACCTCTTTCTTCATTCTGAGATCATTCAAAGCAGGAAATGGAATCTCAAGGATGAGAAAATCATTAAGAAGCAAATGGATTACGAGTTTTTAGACACTCTTTTTTCAATGGTTATTGGATGGGGTATAAACAGTGCTATGATACTTCTTGCTGCCGCGACATTTTTTGCTGCAAAGACAGATGTCACTGAACTTCAACAAGCTAACAAGCTTCTCGAACCTCTTCTTGGAAGTAATGCTGCTGTGATATTTGCTATTGCGTTGCTTTTTTCAGGGATTGCTTCCACAATCACCTCTGGAATGGCTGCAGGATCAATTTTTGCAGGTATATTTAAGGAGCCATATGATATTGATGATAGCCATTCAAAAATTGGGGTTAGTATCTCCTTAATTCTCGGAGTCATTATTATTTTTCTAATATCCAATCCATTCATCGGATTGATCATATCCCAGATGTTCCTCAGTGTGCAATTGCCATTCACTATTTTTCTTCAGGTAAAACTCACTTCTTCGGAAAAGGTAATGGGAAAATATAAAAACACACGTTTTATGAAATATTTACTTCTTCTATTGGGTGGGATTGTAACCCTTTTAAATATTATGCTTGTGTGGTCATTTTTATAGGTTGAGTTATCCTTGCCCTTATGGTGCGCAAATCATATGATTAATAAACCAACTTGCCACCGGGATACCTCAGATGTAATAAATTCACTAAGGATTGGAATTTAATCTATACCAAAACCAGAACTAATCATCAATTAAAATATACAAAATCAAATCAAGCATTACAGGGAGTGAACCCTGCAATGCGGTAAGAATAAATTGTCAATTTATACTGTGTAGGAAATAATCTTAATAATCGGAATTATGACCTCCACCACCTCTGTTTCCTCCTCCTTTATTGTAGCCTCCTTTGTTATAACCTCCTCTACCTCCACCACCAAAACTACCTTTGCTTCGTTCTTTTCGTTCTTCAGCTTTGTTAACAACAATTGTTCTGCCACTTACTTCAGTTCCATTTAATTCTTCAATGGCTTTCTTAGCAGCATCGTCATCGGGCATTTCAACAAACCCAAATCCTTTGCTCCTTCCGGTGAATTTATCAGTAATGATCTTGGCCGATGTAACTTCACCATATTCTTCAAAAAACTCCTTTAATTCAGCTTCTTCTAAACTATAAGGAAGACTTCCAATAAAAATGTTCATAAATACCTTTTATTAATTGTTAAAATATTCCTCAAAAGTAATTTTATTTTCATTCAAAATCCATAAATAAGTGGAAAACTAATGCTTTTTTTATCAATTTTAACAAAGATATTTAATTTATTAGCTGTTTGTTAGCCTGAAAGACAGTCTTTCCTTCTTTTTTCAGAGTCAGTAAATCTGCAATAAATATCATTTAATTTTTAAAATTATAAGCCCGTTTAATAAATATTGCATTTCATCTTTTTCTCTTTTAAATGAATCAGATCCGGCAAATGTAGAAAATTGAATAACCCGATTTTTACCTGTGTAATAATATGAATAATAGTCTATATCCAAAGAATTAATTAAAGCTTTGAATTGCATGGTAAGAAGCTCATGACCATTAACTTTCCTAAGTGCTGTACGAACTATTTCATGCTTTTCCGATGCTCTGTAAAGATTATAAACAACTGTATACCTGAGTTCCTTTAGATTAAGCTCATCGTTTTCTGCCACTATTACCCCATACACTTCTTCGTTAATCATTTTGAAAGCTACATCAGCCGAAGTATTCAGAGTGGCAGGATCTATTTCTTGCCAGATTTTATTATTATAAAGTACTTTATAACCTTTCCCCTGATTAATATATGCCGATCTTGCTGTTCTCTTCTTCTTAACCCTATAGGGTTTATCATGCTGGAATTCTACATCTATATAGGTAAATTCTTCTTTTTTTAGGTTTTTCCTAGTGGGATTAATAGAATCAACTAATGAACAGTATATTTCCTGCTTCAAAAAAAAAGAGTTTTGTAAGGACTGACTTGATTTTACTTCTTGTTGCTGAATCAGATCTCTATAGTCACTTTCTTCCTGAGGAATCATAAATTTATCAGGTGTAAGTGATTCCTTAATGATGTATCTCCAAGCGGGTTGTGTACAAAAAGAAGTTCCTGCAGTCCATATGAAAATTATAATGAATAGAACTCTCATGTCAAAAAAATTTGGATTACTTTACAAGGCTGTTTCAATCAATAAAATTAATTAAATTGGGGAATTTCGTGTATTACAAATTCCTGTCCTGTAATAAAATATTAATTTTACAGATTATTTATTATCTATGAAAGGAAAAACAGTTAGGATTGCATTAACTCAGCTAAATCTCAACGGGTTGCCTGATGATAACCTGAAAAAAAGTGTTGAGTGGGTAAGACGGGCTGCCAGTAATGGAGCACAAATTGTTTGCTTACCTGAGTTATATCGTTCATTCTATTTTTGCCAGGTAGAGGATACTAAAAATTTCCTCCTTGCCGAACCTCTGTACGACATCTCGTTCAATACCTTTAGTAAACTGGCAGAGGAGCTGAATATAGTAGTTATCGTACCTTTTTTTGAAAAACGATCAGCTGGTATTTACCACAATAGTGCTTACATTATTAATTCTGATGGGAAGGAAGCTGGCTTATTCCGGAAAATGCATATCCCTGACGATCCGGGGTATTATGAGAAGTATTATTTTACACCGGGAGATATAGGATTCAAAGCTTTTCAAACAAATTACGGAAAGATAGGCACCCTGATTTGCTGGGATCAATGGTTTCCGGAAGCTGCAAGGATAATTGCTCTCCAGGGAGCAGAATTACTGTTCTACCCTACCGCTATTGGCTGGCATCCCGATGAAAAAGAAATACACGGTCAAGAGCAGCTTGATGCATGGATTACAGTACAGCGAGGACATGCCATATCCAATGGATTTTTTGTTGCTGCAGTGAACAGGGTTGGGCTGGAACGACCAGATAAAAACAACAAAGGTATCGAATTCTGGGGTTCTTCATTTATCTGTGGCCCCCAGGGAGAAATTCTTGCCATGGCTTCTAATCATGAGGAAGAAATATTATTTGCTGAGATTAATACTTCAACCCTGGAAAATGTACGTCAAAACTGGCCTTTCTTCAGAGACCGGAGGATTGATGCTTACCCGGAAATTATGAAAAGATCTATAGACTGAGTAATTCATGGCAACAGAATCCAAAAATCTTCCAGCAGAGTGGGAAAAACATGAGGCGACTCTGTTGGCATTCCCATATGAAGGCAAAGACTGGCCAGGGAAATATGCTGCGATCAAGTGGGTTTTTATTGAGATTATCAATAAGCTTTCCCGGTATGAAAAGGTAATTTTATTAGTGAAATCAGAGAAAAACCGGATTATTGCAGACAGAATGCTGGAGATGGCACATGTTGACAGGAGAAATATAAACTATATCGTGCAGGAAACCAACCGCACCTGGATGCGCGATTCAGGTCCGATCATTGTCAGGGATAGCAATGGCAAAAGAGAAGCATTACATTACGGTTTTAATGGCTGGGCGAAGTATTCAAATTATAAGAAAGATCAAAAAGTTCCTGCTGCGGTTGCATCCTATCTGAATATTCCCCTCGTGCCAGTCCTGTATAACAATAAGCAAGTGGTGCTTGAAGGAGGGTCTATTGATACAAATGGATTCGGGACACTCATCACTACTGAAGAGTGTCTTTTGGATGATAAAATCCAGGTTAGAAATCCTGGTTTTACCAGGAATCATTATGAAGATATTTTCAGGGAATACCTCGGTATTAAAAATATTATCTGGTTGGGCAAAGGTATTGAAGGAGATGATACCCATGGTCACGTGGATGATATTTGTCGCTTTGTAAACAGGAATACCGTAGTTGTTGCAAAAGAAGAAAACTCCATAGATTATAATTATAGAATATTAAAAGAAAATCTGGAGAGACTTCAACAAGCCAGACTTGAAAACGGTGAAAAACTTAATACCGTCACAATCCCTATGCCCGAGAGGATTGATTTTGAAGGAATGAGGTTACCCGCTAGCTATATTAATTTCATTTTTGCAAACGGGGCAATCCTTGTTCCTGTCTTTAATGATAAAAATGATTACAAAGCACTGGGAATTATTAAGGATCTTTTTCCAAATCACGATGTAATCGGTATCAATTCAATTGACCTTATCTGGGGATTAGGTACATTACATTGTCTGAGCCGAGAGATCCCAGTTTGAAAAAGCTCTGCTAAAAGGAGGATAATTGCTTTTAAATAAGATAAAATAGGACTGGAATTCTGTGCTCTTTTGTCTTTTCAGACACACATAAAAGAATTTATTAAGCAGAAATTTTTTAATGAAAATATAATTGATATATACACCTGATTAATATATTTAAATTCAAATATTTCATTCAAACAGTTAACTGAATAACCGGTTTACCCAATTTCTTCGATAAATAATTTATTATCAGCCCACCGTTTAATTTCAGCCTCATATTTTTGCCTGATAATTCCCAGCCTTTTTAAATCCTGCTTTTGATCATACACCCTTACTACATCAATCAGGTTGTTGATTGTCCAAATGGCACCAATTGCAGCATCAAACATACTATTTTCAAGGTTACTCTTTACCATATTAGTTATTTTCTTAAAATCTGTCCATTCCATATTTCTGGAAATCTTCAGGTAATATCGATCATTCTCAAATAAATCCATATAGATATTATCCGCTATCAGACTTATTAAAAAACTTTTATGAATATGTATAATGGCATATTCTTCCAGCTCCTGGTATTTCATCATGTTGATCCCCTGATTAACTAATTCTTTTTGTATTTCAAGTATTGATTCGAAGCAATCAAGATTCTTGATCCTGATGCAATAAATTATTTTATTTTTGATTCTTATATGTCCAAAGGTACCATAGCAGTTATGGTGTTTAAGTTCGCTGATTAACTGCAGTTTCCTTGCAATGAAAAAACCATCATATTTTTTATCAAGTATAATAAATACAGAACGTGGTTTTTCCAAATCAGGAACATTTTTACCAAAATATCCAGGTAAGGACTCTGTACTTTCCAATACAAGCGTGTTTGGTAAAACATTAGAAATTAATGATTTTACACATTCCTCTTTAATGATTACACCTCTTGTTTCAAGAATGGGCTTTTGTTCCATAACAATTCATATTAGGTATTCAAAATATACGAAAACAAAGAATAATTATCAATAAAAGCCTTAGAAAAGTTGTATGTCTTCAAATGCAAAGGAACATCGGCAAGAGCTGACAAATTTTTACCAAAGTAATATTTGGTATATCATTGATCGAATCAGAACTACCTCAACAGCAACTTTCAATCATGTTTTTGAATGATGCTTTTTATAAAATAGCTTTTTTATTTCATAATTAGCTTTCCCTGACTCGAATAAACATTTCCACCTCATATAATCCATCCTAGACAAAGACAAATTCTGAATTTTATCTATTTTTATATAAATTCAAACAATTTTTAATGATTCTGATTTATATATTATCCTTAGCTTGTATTCATGATTTTTTTGATGGTAATCAATAATTGATTACTTTGCTCTGTTTTATGCTTGGTTGATAATTTCTTTTACAAATATCATTACTAATCGTTTTGGATATATAGCAATATGGATCATTACCTAGGACTGGATATCGGGTCAATTTCTGTAAATGCAGTATTGATAAATTCAAGAAATGAGATCATTGAAAATAAATATGCTTATTGCAAGGGCAGACCTTTTCATGTTCTTGTTGAAATTCTTGAAGAAATATTGGAGAAATACTTACCCGATTCGATTGGAATTGTTGCAATTACAGGCACGGGAGGTAAGCAGGCCGCTAAACTGATTGGAGGTAATTTTATTAATGAAATCATTGCACAGTCAAGTTCCGTCGCAAAATTATACCCTCATGTCAGAACAGTAATTGAGATGGGAGGAGAAGATTCAAAGCTTATTTTCATGGAAGCTTCGGTTGGATTTAAATATTCTCAACTCTCTGATTTTGCCACAAACACACTTTGTGCTGCCGGAACCGGTTCATTTCTTGATCAACAGGCTAACCGGATTGGTGTATCCATAATCAATGAATTCGGAAGTCTTGCCCTGAAATCTGTAAATCCGCCCCGGATTGCGGGCAGGTGTAGCGTTTTTGCTAAAAGCGATATGATTCATCTTCAGCAAATTGCAACTCCTTTACATGACATCGTAGCAGGTCTCTGTTTTGCAGTGGCAAGAAATTTCAAAAGTACATTAGGGAGAGGTAAGAAATTTAAGACTCCTTTCATCTTCCAGGGTGGTGTTGCTGCAAATCTTGGAATGGTTAGAGCTTTCCGCGAGATTTTTGAACTCGAAGCCGATGACCTTATAATTCCTGAATACTATGCTTCCATGGGCGCTATTGGGGCAGTGTTCCATTGTCTGGATCACCCGGAAATTAATCAATCTCCTTTTAAAGGTATTAAAGAGCTAAAGCAATATTTAACTTTTAATAAAACAGATAGTCTTTACCTGGAAAAGTTAACCGAATCAAATGCAGTTTATAACAAGGATGTGTGTATTACTTTCAGTAATGACGATAAAACTGAAGTTTTTCTGGGCATTGATGTAGGGTCCCTTAGTACAAATGTTGTTCTGATCGACAAAGATAATAATGTTGTGGCAAGGAGGTATCTTCCTACTGCCAGTAAGCCCCTGGATGCTATCCAGACTGGATTAAAGGAAATTTATGAAGAGGTTGGTAAAAAAGTTAGAGTGACAGCCGTTGGAACAACCGGTTCAGGGAGATACCTTACAGGTGATTTTGTAGGTGCTGATACCATTCGAAATGAGATTACCGCACAGGCAACTGCTGCTATTTCCTTTGATCAGGATGTGGATACAATTTTTGAAATTGGGGGACAGGACTCAAAATATATAAGTATAGAAAATGGAGTAATCGTAGACTTTGAAATGAATAAGGTTTGTGCAGCAGGTACAGGTTCTTTTCTGGAGGAACAGGCAGAAAAACTCAATATAAATATTGTTAAGGAATTTGGAGAAATGGCCCTCAAATCTGAACATCCGATAAAACTGGGGGATCGTTGTACGGTTTTTATGGAATCAGATCTGAATACACACCAGCAAAAAGGTGATCAAAAGGAAAATCTGGTTGGTGGACTCGCTTATTCAATTGTTCAGAATTATATTCAGAAAGTAGTAAACGGCAAAAGAATTGGCAACAAGATTTTCTTCCAGGGAGGAGTAACCAACAATAAAGCAGTTGTGGCTGCTTTTGAAAAGATTACAGGCAAACCGATTATCATTCCTCCACATTTTGATGTAACCGGCGCTATCGGAGCCGCAATACTTGCCAGGGATGTGGTGAAAACATCTGGTATGACAAGGTTTAAAGGATTTGATATTAGCAAAACTCCTTTTACTGTAGACAGTTTTACCTGCAAGGAATGCTCAAATCAATGTAGTATTAGAAGGGTCAGAATTGAAGGCGAGAAGAAAGCATTGTTTTATGGCGGCAGATGCGAAAAATATGAAATTGATGAAAGGAAAGGTAAAGGGAAAGAAATAATCAATTATTTTGAGGAACGGCTGAGTTATCTTATTGATGATTACAAAGAAGAAAAAGAAAGTGGAAAGATAACAGTTGGGATTCCTCGTGCATTGATGGTCTTCTATCAGCAATTTCCCTTCTGGCGAACTTTTTTTGAAGAACTGGGCTTCAGGGTTGTGGTTTCTGATCCTTCCGACCAACAACTGGTTAAAAAATCCCTCGAAATTATGGTGGCAGAAACCTGCCTTCCAGTCGAGCTGGTTCACGGCCATGTGAATAACCTTATTGAGAAAAATGTCGATTACATTTTTATTCCCTTCATTGTAAACGCTAAAAGTGAAAAAGAAAATCCGACTAATAACTGTAATTGTCCATGGATACAAACCTATCCATTCATGCTGAAAAGTGCATTCAAAGATGATAATATCAGGAAAAAATTCCTGATCCCAACACTTCATTTCAGGTATTTTGGCAGGGTGTTAAATAAAGAGCTTTCTTCCTTTATGCAAAAAACCTTTGGGATCTCTTCAGGAAAAACCATTAAGGCGATACACAAAGCTTCTGCATGTCAGACAAGTTTTGAGGAAAAAGTTATGCTCAGAGGGAATGAAGTACTGAAAAACCTGCCTGCAGACAAACAGGCTCTTGTAATCCTAGGCAGACCTTACAATACAACTGATCCATATTTAAATCTGCGCCTGGTAGAAAAACTTATAAATGAGGATGTAATTCCAATCCCTGTGGATTATCTGCCCCTTGAAAAAGAAAATATCTTTGAGGATTATTATATGAT
>CAZKMG010000033.1:0-16343 GCA_964553465.1 uncultured Bacteroidaceae bacterium | reverse complement strand
TTGGTATTTTAACAGATGAAAACAATAAACGTATATGGGGTAATGATATTACTGAATGGGGAGCAAGTTGGTATGCTGCCATAAGTGACATAGTTTATCGTAACAACATAGAGGAGGTTTATGAATGGAGTACTGCTACCAATGGGCTCCCACACCCACGAACGCAGGTAATGCGTATGCTGGAAATGATGGCTGAAGGAGAGCGAATTGATGTAACAACCACAGGACTGGCCAATGGAAATGCCGGAGCAATGGCATGCATCAAAGGTGATAAAGTTTATATTCTTCTTTATAGTCATCCTGGAATAGATCGTTTTCCCAAAGAGAACAATACCATCTCCTTTAAGGTACAGGGAAAACATTTTGCTGATAATAGGAATTGGCGAATTAATGAGTGGAGCATTGATCATGACCATGGAGTCTGGGCCTATGAGTTGTATGAGGATTTGGCCAAATCTGGAATTGTGCCTCAACCGAATGCCCCCATATATGATGGGAGTATTAATAAGACCTTTGGGATAGGATGGCGAAATGTATTTGAAAAGAATAAGGCAAAGTATGAAAAAATTGCTGAATTTCCTTTAACAACAAAAAATAAACAAGTTATCCTTAAAGAGGGAGTTATCAGCATGGATTACAATATGCCAGGACATAGTGTTAAACTCATCGAACTTAGTCCAGATAAATCACTTTAAAGTTTAAAATAGTTATCTGATTAACTCATATTCAATCTCTTCAAGTGATTTGCCTTTAGTTTCGGGTAATCTTTTCAGGATAAACCAGAACCCGAATACACATATCAAAGCGTATAACCAGAATGTGCCGGATGCTTTTAATAATTGATTTAATAAAGGGAATGTATAAGTCAGAAGAAAACAGGCTGTCCATAATGAAAATGTTGCAATCGACATTGCAGTCCCTCGGATACGGTTTGGGAAAATTTCAGAAAGGATAACCCACGTTACCGGTGCGAGTGACATCGCATAACAGGCTATTGCCACTACAACCATTATGAGTAAAGGTAATCCTTGCAAGTGGAAAAAGTACATACCCCCAATCACTGCAAATATACCGGCAAGACCTCCTGAGCCCAGAAGCATCAGAGCTTTCCTTCCAAGCTTATCGACAGTAAACATACCGATAAAGGTAAAAAGAAGATTTACACTACCGGTTATCACTATATTTAAAAGGATGTCAGAAACACTATACCCTGCATTTGCAAATATCTCCTGGGCATAATTGAAAATCACATTGATTCCGCACCACTGCTGAAAAACTGCAATGATTATACCGAGCAGTAGCAATTTGGAGATGCCTTGCTGTTTAAAAAGACGAAAATCCATCTTTTCGCTTTTTTTTCTGAGCGTTTCTTCGATTGAAGCCAACTCATAATGTGCATAATCAGTCCCTCCAATTTTTTCAAGTATCTTTTGTACTTTTGGCCGGTTTTTTACATTCCTGGCTAGCCATCTCGGACTTTCTGGTACAAACCACATCAATATCAGGAAAAGGGCTGCCGGAACAGTGCATGCATAGAACATCCATCTCCAACCCATCTGTCCGTTCCATGATACTAATATATCGGTAGAAGATGCCCCGGGTGGAACAGGCTGAGCAATCCTCCAATTAATCAATTGTGCTGCAAGGATTCCAATAACTATTGTTAACTGATTTATCGAAACAAACCTTCCCCTAACTTTGCCAGGGGTAATTTCAGCAATATACATTGGTGAAAGGTTTGAAGCAAGACCAATACCAATCCCTCCAAGCATCCGGAAAATAATAAATGTCCCGAATGAAGCTGATGCACCTGTTCCCAGGGATGCAGCTACAAAAAATCCTGCTGCCAGGATCAGAAGCTTTTTCCTCCCAAATCGGTCACTTGACCAGCCTGATAATACTGCGCCTGCAATACATCCTATTAAGGCACAACTCATTGCCCAACCCTGGGAAGCGGGACTGTTAGTAATTCCAAAGAAAGGTTCATAAAAAGGCTTTGCACCTCCGATTACCACCCAGTCATAACCAAAAAGAAGACCTCCCATTGCAGATACAAGGGAGATGCTTATTAAAAACTTCCAGTTATAGGTATATATTTTCATATGTTATGGCAATAATAACTTATTCCTAAAATAGGTACATATTGATTACCTTTTTATAATCCTTTAGATTTGGTAATTATCATGGTTATAAAGATGAAATTATTTACTCCGTTAAAGTTTTAGGTTCATTTCACATGGGTGGTTTGCGTAGAGAATGATACGCGTGTGAAACGTTCAGGCAGGTGATTGTCATTGTCACCAATGCGGTCCCAGGACATGGCATTTCCAATAGAGGTATTGCCCACCGCCAGCTTACCAAAGCGGCCGAAAAAGATACGCCACTGGTCTCCATCTTCTGGAGGCAGGTTGCGCCCGGATGCCAGGTGTGTCATACCTTCCCAGGGAAAAGCTATTTCGACTGTCCATCCCTTGTCAATATCGTTGTCATTATTCAAAGTTCCTTGTACTTGAACTGCTGTTCTCAGGCCGGGAAAATCCCAGTCAGTGAATGCCCAGCGCAGTCCGCGAGGATGTGTTCCCCGCCAGAATGTTGAAGCATCACGGTCATGGTTTCCGCCGAATGTGTAAGCCTGTCGGGTATGTACATCGAACTCATTAGTATTAAATTTATTATATGCGTCCTGCCAGATGAAGAACACCTCGTAGACGGTGTTTAACGCGTTGATCTCAAACTCGTAATAGCAGTCACCTCCGTCAATAAACACTTCGACATCATTCTCCTGAAAGATGGTCGCATCACGTTGGGTGAGTCTGGCCCCGACGAATGGCTCTTCGACCCAGAAAGCAATATAGAGCGCCTTGTCATCCCACAATGCAGCAGCGCGCGTGTCAAAGAATCCTGGCATACCAGTGATCATATCTACGAAACGGGGTGATTTGTGAGCCTGCTGCCAAACAGTTTTATTTAAGTCACCGTCGACAGTTATCACTGAAGGTTTGCGATAACATATATACGGAGCTGTTTCACTCTCATGCCAGGTTAGTTGGGAACCATTCCCTTCTATTGGTGGGTTACTGTTATTATTCATGTTAATAGCCGATTAAAATTAATTTCAATCATCCTCATGAATTCTCTGATTTATTAGAGAGTATACATATATTGATATAAATCATATATACATTAGGTGGTATGAACACATTTTAGAAGTTTATCATACTGCCCAATCCAAATTTAAATATTATTCTCAGAACCCCTCGATAATTCCAAAATTACTGATCATTTACTCCACCCTTCCCCCTGAAGAAAACTTGTTAATTCGACCTGGTATTTTAATACAAACCAGGTGTCGTTCGCAAGTTTGAATTTTTTAAACTAGTGTTTTCCAACACCTGCTGTACAGAGTAATAAGTAGGCTTCGCCATATAATTTTCGTCGAACAGTAATAACCCATTCTCTTTTTTTCTCCAGCTGTATTTGTCAACTACGTTCCAGGTTTGCCAGATGATGAGCCTGGGTTGATTAAGACATACAGTTAAGATGTTTTTGTAAATGTCAACCGAATCAAGATTATCAGGAACATCCATTTCTGAGATCACGATATATAAACCTAAATCTGCAAATTTCTGGAAGATTAGCTCAAGGTAGGTATTATCAGGTATGGGCTGTCCATGAAATCCAATATGACATTGGAATCCAACCGCGTCAATAGGAATTCCTTTTAGTTTAAGACGTTTGATTGTCTCGTATAACTTTTCTGCTTTTGGTTGGTCGAACTCAATATTGTCTTCATTCCAAATAAGTATGCAATCCGGATCTATAGTTCGGGCCGTTCGAAAAGCTTGTTCCCAATACAAATAATCACCCTCACTGTTTGTACCAATCTTTTCAAAAATGCATGGATAGGAAATAACCTCATTTAAAACATCCCAATACTTTATCTCACCATAAGGGCTTCCCTTTTTGTACCGTCCCATAACATTTGTAATATGGTTTACAAGAATTTTTTCAAGTTCGGGTCCGGTCAGCTTAGGATCGAGCATCCATTTAGGCAAATAGCCGTCTCTTGCCATTAATTTATGACCTTTAGCTATAATGCCGTTATCCTTGCAAAATCTAACAAACCGATCAGACCGCGAAAACTCGAAAGTATTCTCCGAAGGTTGCATCGCATAAGGTTTTAAACAGTTTTCACTGGACAAAATGCTGAACTCATTTTTAATGATTGCCTCCTCATTTACATCATTATGATTTAGATCCGATGAGCCACCAGTTAAAATCCTGTGCCTGGCAGCAAGGGTTTTTAACCTCTGCCCGTCGGGGATGGGAGGCAATTGTGATCTGACTATGCTGGTTGTAGAAAAAAAAACTACAACTGCTAAAGTTAAGATGCCGGAAATACGATTGTTCATGCAATGAACGAAAGTGTTAATTGGTTTTTTCATTGTAACCTCCATTTTGATGCTTTGTGCTTATATTATTTATTTTTCTTTTTCCTGTTTTGCAGGGAATCCAGGAGTTATTGACCATTAAATAAAAATGAAAGAACTGGTTGGATAAGAATCTTATTTATTAATTTCCTTTCAGGTATTGTTTTTTGCATAATCAGCCATTTTTTGCAAGTTTAATATTGGTGTGGCAGGAGGGACTTCACAACCCGCGCCAACAATGTACCGTGGGCCGGCCTGTTGATGATATTTTGCCAATACATCCAAAAGTTCTTGCACGGAACCATTTTGAAGTTCTCTGACAGGGTCAACTCCTCCCAGTAAACATGCATGTGGACCTATTTTAACCCTGGCTTCATCCATAGGTACCATGGAATCAATATCTACAATTTCACAACCGAGCTTTCCAACAGGTTCCAATATACTTCTTATATCACCACAGATATGTAGCCTGACTTTTGCACCGGCTTTATGTAAGGCTTCAATGAGCCTTTTTTCCATGGGCCAGACAAAATCGCTGTATAGTTCAGGCCCAACCAGAGAGGCAGCTGCATCACCAACGCCAATTATATCGGCTCCTGCTTCAATTTGAGCCATCCCGAAAGCTACGGCCAGTTCCAATGTAAACTCAAATAATTCAAGTATAAACATAGGATCGTCATAGAAATCCATCATCAGTGTCTGAATACCTCGAAGATCGGAAGCAGCGGCGCAAGGGCCTTCCAGCCAACCTTCAACAATTTTTTCATGACCGCACATTTTCTTCAGCAATGCAATACCGTTCAATCTGTCGCTCATATATTTTGCATGGTAAGGAGATGGGCACTTAAGTTGTAAAAGTTTTGATTTGTCAGCAAGTAATGAGCAACTCTCATCAATGGCGTAAGGTTGATCCTCATAAAACTTAACTGTCGCTCCGCAATCCGGGGCTTCGCAGGTTTCTGAAATGACTGAAACATGATCGAATCCATATGCTTCTCCTGTACGCATCTGGGCTTCGGCCATCAACCTGTAATCGAGGGCATACTTACCGTATTTCTGTCCGATATGATGGGCTGCAAACATCATAGTAATAGGCATAAATACAAGATGATCAACAGGATTACCATCCAGCAGGGCAAAAAATCGTTCACGGCTATTCATTGGGTTAGTGCTTACAATTTTGATTTAAAACGATAGAGATTCCTGTAAACGACGAAAATGTTCATAAACTTTATTATCCGTATCTTTTCTGATTATCCTTTTTAGTCTTTCCTTGTCTTCAGGAGTCATTTCGGGTCCTGTATATTTCATATTGCCTTTACCCATCTGGCTCGTATGCTGGCATGCAGCCTGCCATTTAAGGTTAGCTACATCCGTAATATCTACTTTGTAATTACCATCAATGATAGTACCATCCGATTCATAAAAGAACCAATCGGTTACAGTATATGATTGTAATCCCTCGTTTATTAAATGATAAGGGAAAACAAGATGATAAGCTGCTGCCCTTGCGCCGTCAACTGTAAGTAAGGCTGCAGCACGGTGGTCAGTTTTATGCCATATTACGTATTTGCTTCCAGGATCCAGCGTAAATATTGCATCTGGCCTGTATTTACGAATAATCCAGCATACTTTTTCAACTATTTCTTTCGGAGGAACATATTCAAGCATACCATCATCGTAACCCAGGAAAAAAATATTTTCCTCCGGTATGCCTATTATTTTATTAGCAGAAATATCCTCCAGTCTTCTGATTTGAGCAAGCTTTTCCCGGGTCATATCCAAGTCATGACTTCCGGCATTGCCACTACAATATATAACAACATAAACTGTGTTACTGTTTTTAATCAAAGTAGCTAATGTCCCTGAAGAAGCGAGCTCATCGTCAGGATGAGGAGAAAAATAGATTACTGTTTTTCCATGCCATGTTTTTATATCTTCAGTATTCGCAGTATTCGAAATCTTATCCTGACTCCGGGATTCCCAGAAAACATAGATAAGCATTAAACTTAATCCTATGATTTTATAATATTTCATAATATCCTTATATTTAATTAATTAATAATTTTATTAAAACATTTTAAATAAGTATAAATGTTGTGTTGCTAAATTATTAAGAGGGTCACTCTGACAGAAGAATTTTTCTTATCAAATGAAAAAATATTTCATGTTACTGATTACTAATTTGAATATGAGTTCATGCACTTTTAACTTCTGACGGAAAATCTTATTTATAAATCCTTTAAACAGCGAACAGAAAAACCATAGGACTTAATATCATCGAAACTGGCTACACAACTGCAGGTGCAGTTCAGAATCCGGCACCAGGCATTTGTTTCATTAGTGGCTGTAGTCGACCATAAGTAACTGCTGACGTTAAGACCGTCGAACGTCCCACCGCTGACACGGCCACCGCCCGGTAGGGCTGTATAACCCGTTTCATTGGTTGCCCCTGTATTTGGTAAATTCCAGTGGGCAGTGCCGAGTTCTTTCAATTTACCGCTGGCAACACCTGTACCACCAAGATATGTTGTAAATGCTGTCCATTCGTCATCACTGGGAACATGCCAGCCTGTGGGGCACAAATTCCCGGTATTTACAGTGTACCAATTATACAATGCACCATAAGTGGTTTTATAAGTAGACTCACTGTTATTGTACCAGCAATAGGCAGGAGTTTTTAAATTATTCCATGCTACATTGTCTTCCTCATTTAGAATTTCCAACCCATTATTGAATTTTGTCGTTTTTAGATTTTCAGCCATCCAAACCTGGGTACCAATTTCTACTATAGGATAGTTGTTATTGTCACCATCTGTGCAGGCAATGAAATTGAATGTAATTGTTGTGTCTGACGCAGGGATATCTGTAACTACAGTACTGTAAATTCCCGATATACCAGTGAATTTTAGTCTGTCCCCTGATGTATATGCCATCTCGATAATAGTCTGACCTCCATTGAAAACCATTTTCGACTTTTTTTCAATAACTTCTTGATTATTAATTATTTTATCTATACTAATTATTCCGTCTGCTTTACCATGACACAATAATTTTTCCGAATAGTTATAAGTATTGCCCTTAACAATAATCAAATAAAAGCCCCTGCGTATGCCTGACAGACGAAATTCCTGAAGGTAATTTTCTAAATAGCTTTGAATTTGAGCTACCAATTTACCGGTCATATCACATACCATAATTACAGCCTTTCCTGCTTCAGGGGGGTAAATCTGTAAAATTGAGTTGTCGGTCATTGGATTTGGGTAAATCTTCATTCCAGTCGATTGCTTATTCGTCATAGAATATACTCCAATTGTTCCTGACAGGTGCAAAATTTCACCGGTTCTTAAAGTGAGTGTTGTGCCAGAAGTTAAGTTCTCAACTTTAATAGTACCTACTGTAGTTAAAGCGCCAGCTCCTGCAAAACTGATAGAGTAAGGCTGTGCATTTAATTTTATTAAACAATGAATAGCTATTAAAAACACTAACTTTTTCATGGTTACTTATTGTATGATGAGTAAGTGTTAATTCTGGAATTTGTGTCTGCTTGGTTTAATGATTCTTAGCATCCCATAGGGCATACTAAAAATATTCCTTGTTTTAAAATTCCAGAACACAGGATTTCATTTTCAATTTAAGCAAATTTTTCTCTTTTTTTATCATTGATTTCATCTCATTTTTTTACAAGATGTTTAAATCAGGTTAAAAGTTGTGTCAACTTGCTTTGAACCAAAAAATTAAGGGTTAAGAAGGGGCCAAAAGTCAGAGTTCTTTATATAAAAGTAATCCATTCCTTTATTTAATACCAATAATCGACATCACAAATAAAGAAATATGTCAGGATTTAACCCAGTAAAAAAATCCCGTTAAAGTAAGCATTTCATACCGGAGCTGACTGAGCAAAAGAAATCAAACTAACCCGATCCCTGAAAGTTGAAATTAACATTTGTTGATCAGTTGTATATTAAGAGAAATCTGACTGACCTAATTTGGTTAATTAGTGTTTGTTTTGCATTCTGGATACCGTTATGGCATGATGAACCATGAGTCTGATCGCATTGATCTTTATAAATCCTTCACTGTCCTGTTGGTTAAAACCACCTTCAATATCCATACTGGAAAGATCCTGGTCATACAGAGAACTTGGCGATTCCCTGCCATCTATCATCACATTTCCTTTGTAGAGGGTAAGATAGACAATACCATCTATAAGTTCCTGGCTCTTTTTTATCGCTGCCATTAAGAATTCCATTTCAGGGCTGAACCAGAATCCATTATAAACAAACTCCGCAAAAACCGGAGATAACATATTTCTCAGTCGCATAACTTCCCGGTCCATTGCGATGCCCTCAATATCCATATGTGCCTTCAGCAATATCTCTGCTCCCGGAGTTTCATAAACGCCTCTTGACTTAATTCCGACGTATCTGTTTTCGACCATATCAAGCAATCCAATACCATTTTCTGCTCCAAGTTTGTTTACATAAAGGAATAATTCCAGGGGATTTGTTTTAATTGTATTATCGTCAGTGTTTACAACCTTTATGGGTATTCCATCCTTAAAATGAATTGCTATATGTGTTTCTTTATCAGGGGCATCCTGTGGCAACTTAATCCTTGAGATTATATCACGACCAGCTTTAAACCTTGGATCCTCAAGAATACCTGCTTCGTGACTAATATGCATAAGGTTGTCATCTTCGCTATAGGGCTTTTTTAAGGTGGCTTTAACTGGAATTCCCTTTTCTTCTGCATAATTAAGCAGATCAGTTCTTCCCTTGAAGCGATCCAGAAACTCTTTGTTTTTCCAGGGTGCAAATACCTTTATTTTTGGGTTCAGTGCGTAATAAGTCAGTTCAAACCGTACCTGATCATTTCCTTTGCCAGTAGCTCCGTGAGAGACATAACCGGCATTTTCCTTTGCTGCTATCTCAATCTGTTTTTTAGCAATGAGGGGCCTTGCCAGCGCAGTGCCAAGCAGGTAGCGACCTTCGTAAACTGCATTGGATTTGATTGCCGGAAAGATGTAATCAGTTACAAACTCCTCCTTAAGATCTTCAATGTATACCTTTGATGCACCAATGGACATCGCTTTTTCCTTTGCCTCAGCAAAATTTTCATACTGACCCAAATCCGCAATGTATGCGATAACTTCATATCCTTTATCGATTAGCCATTTTAAGATAACCGAAGTGTCCAGTCCCCCGCTATAAGCCAGGACGATTTTTTCATTTTTAGTGATCATGATTTAAAAAAATATTAGATGGATAAATATGCAATTGAGATGCAAATATGCACAAATCTTATAAGATTTTACATTTTTACGGTTTTTATAACTTATTTATAATCATATATCCTTTTATTATTTGTGAAATTTTACTTATTATAATATCCGGGAATTTAGATGTTTGTGGATTTTAAATTATTGTCAAATCATAGTATGTGTAAGACATTAATTTATAAAATTCCTTAAGTCAATGTTCGTTAAATAAAAGTAATAAAATTTCCGAGAAAAGAATTGGTTTATGAAATCCAATCTTAAAATCTAAGACAATATAGTTGCATTATTATTATGCAGATATATAAATAGTTATAATATATTGCAAGTGAAGTAATTTTAATAATTGTCTGTTTATTAGCTATTTAAGCCATTCGTATTTTTTGTTAATGCTAGACTATTGAGGTATAGAATGTGCTTAAAAGGGGCTATAAAAGACATTAAGAAGGATTGTAAAAATGCTGTATATTTTTGATATACAGTTAGATGTGATATTCAAGAGAATATGATTGGTGCTTGGAAAAACTTTAACAAGTTTCGGTTGATGTAAAAGACTTGCTCCGTCCGGCCAATTTGGCTGAGTCGTCACAATTATTAATTAGTATCTCTTATTTTATTATTTGCCCTGGTTAAATTATTTTCAGCATGGGTAAAATAAAAAAATAAAATTTATCGAACTTATATGATTTAGAAATTGCTAATTCAAGTACAGTTATCGGTTTGGAGTATTAGGTGTATTCTTTTCAAGTGAAACATTTTCGATAATTGTATTCATCTCTAAATTATCTCCGGCAATGCCTTTGGAATAGCCGGTTAATATATTATCTGTAATAATATTATTCACACACTTTCCAATTAAAAGAATACCATGATTTTGTTCATTGCCTGAAGCGGATGAATTACTTTCACTGCAACGGTTACCCTGGATAATGGTTGAATGTGTATCCTTTAAATAAATACCCGGCCATTTCCCCGGCTCGGATTGGGAATTATTCTCACAGACATTGTTAACGACAATATTATTTCCTCCGGGGGAACATTCTATTCCGGATAGGCCATTATTGTAACAAAAATTACCTGACACAACATTCATCTGATCTCCTTCTTCTCCACCTTCGCCAAGATCGCCAATTCCGTTTTTATGATTGTTGAAAAAATGGTTATCAGAAACGGTTGCGTATCTGACATTATAGCAAAAGAACAAACCGTCAAGACCATTATACCTTCCTACATTTTGGGACCACGTGCTTGCCCTTAAAGTCGTACCCGGATGGAATCCATTCCCAAGATTGTATTCTGCAAGGCAATTTGTAACAGATGCATTGCCGCCACCCTGTATGCTGAAACCATCGCCGGGATATCGCCTGATCATCACTTTATCGATAATTATATTGTAAACATGTACAAAATGAATTGCGGAGCATACAAACTCATCACGAAAATCGCTTCCGGGTTTCATCTTTCCATCAATTACAAGGTTTTCGATCCGAATATTTTCAGCCCTGGTTACTGTAAAAACAGGGAAAAAGTTCATTACCCCAGCTTTATTTTCGGGGAGGTAATTTTTTCTCAATGGCCGATCGAATTTGAGTGATTTTTCCTTTACTTCAATTATGGTAGCATTTGAACAATTAAACCCGCTGAAGGTATTGGAAAAAATAGTAATTTCGCCTCCTTTGAAAAATCCACTGATGTCATTGATCTGTATCTCGGTATCACCTTCCCTGCTTCCTGAAAGAAGCGGCCTTTGTATGCATGAATCCATGCGTTCAATAACCGAGTATTCACCACTACCAATAATAGATACTCCCGAGAACAACACAATCGATTTCCTGATTTTATATGTACCCGGGGAAAGAAAAATGGTTCCCCCTTCTGGTTTTAAATAATTAACTGCTTCCTGTAACCCTGCAGTGGGGGAAGAAGGATCAAAAAAGTCTTTGATATCAACAAATTTATGTTCCTTCTGCTGAGTTTTATTGATGCTTTCGGAAGGTTTCCCTGATGGTAAGTTATTAATATTCTGACCAAACATTGTTAATGAAAAAAATAACAATACGATCAGTAATCTCACAAAAATTAAAAGAAATCTTTTCATCTGTATATAATTTATTTTAGTAGCATAATGACTGCTTGTCCGCCGACAGGTAGAGAATCTCCATTTAGCTGATTATTAGATCCAATCTTATAAAGTACCTGAAACTGTTGCCGTGGCATAGTTACCAAAGCCAGTTTCTGCTGCTGTGTTTGATTTCCAAAGATCACCGTTTCTGAATATTTTAACAGTTATTGTTGTGTATGACAGAATTGATTCTGCTGTAATAGTTAAAGTCATACCAGAAGAATACGTCCTTTTACTTGAAGTGTAGGGCGTTGCAGGTTGTCCAACACTCAAATTACCATCAGGCATGGTCATTGAAACATTAACAAATACGCTTCCTTCACGAGGTGGCTGATCGGGAATTGCATCATATATACCTTCGATAACATAGTAAACTTCATTACCACCTGGGGCATTTTGATCATCTTTAGAACACGAATAAGAAAAAATAAGTCCAAGATTAATCACAATGAACAATAATTTTTTAAAGTAATTTTTCATAATTATTTTAATTTATTTATTTCTTTACGCATTTGGCTTTTCAATTTCGCCCCGTTTTTTCTAGTGGTAACTGGCCTCCACCTATTCATTTAATTTTATAAAACATTTCCTAAAGAAACAAAGTCATCTATGAGTGTTTCTCTATTATTGAATTTGTATCGTTAAACAAACTATTCCATAACAGTTTGTATAAGAATAGTAGCTGACTGCGGGCTTCATTCCTGTCAAGTTACACAAAAGTTGAAGCGGGCTACAACCATTTAAAATACTACTTTCCCGCCCTTTTTTTATATACATTGTTGTGCGTTCAGCTTTTATTTAAGTTCCAAATCTAATTAATCTTTGCATTAAATGCTCTAAACACTTTTAAAATTGTATCAAATCATGGACTGTTATTTATCGTTTACAATAAATCGGTGTTCGGGTTGCTCTCTTTAAGTTGCATTTCATAATTTAACCTATATAGGTATGCAACTGAAATCGCAATCCTCACTTCGCGTTTCAAGTGTTTTTCTTACTTATAATTAACATTTTTTCCAGCATTTTGTAGACAATTTACCTTCCCAAGGCAAGTCCAAATTCAGTTTATTTTTTCCCTTTCGGAATTTCTGGTCTTTTGCCATCAGGATGCATTAGTTTCCAGGTATCTTTAATAAATATATCTTTCAGGAATAGTGGTTGTGGCAGCCAAACACGAAAAGTATTGTCGGTATTCCATTTATTTCCGGCTGATGCATAATCACACATGATTATATTCTTTTGATGATGATGAAAAAAATGAGATGGACGAACAATAAAAGGAACATCGAAGACCATACGAATATTCTCATTTGTAGAAACTACTGGGTTAAGATCTATATATCCATCTTCACCTGCTGATGGAAAATTATACTTTGGAGGAATGTACCCTTTATCATTATTTGGAATTTGGGTTTCATATTTATAAGGTTGTGCTATTAACCACACGATACTATCCTGCTCAGGAAGCAGGCGACTATCCATTGCCAGTAAAATCGGACCTCTCATGATTGCTTGTTGGGGAGCGCAACTTGGAGCACGAATAATTCTGCCCCTTAGATCAAGCTCAAGTGTAATTTTATCATTTTTCTTCCATACACGTTTAATACTTGAATAAGACCCAGATTTACATGAAATAGATTCGCCATTAACTTTAAGAATGGTTTGTTTACTCCATTCAGGTATTCTTAATTTTATTGAAAATGTGGAGACCGTTTCCGGTTGAATTTTCAGGCTGACCAGGTTATTAGCCGGGTAATCTGTTTCCTGGATAATGGATACTTTCTTTCCGTTAGGAAGTATAAAAGAGGCGGTTCCGGGTGAATATAAATTAATAACAGGGTCATTGTTCAAATCATTCATGACCGCCCAATCAGGAGTAATCAATAATCCTCGTGGACCGTTGGATACACAGCAGCTCAGATTACAACCCTGTACGAAGCTTGGTACTCGCTCTCCATTTAATGGGGAGTGATAAGCCCACCATTCACCTTCTGGCATCATGCTCCCCAACAAAGCATTGTACAATGAAATCTCCATTTGATCAGCCCATTTAGAATCACCTGTTAACCGCAAAAGCTGGTAACATAGTTTCATCCATGTAACTGTTGCACAGGTTTCTTGCGGGGCCTCCAACATCTCGGTTTGTTCAATTGCACCGTTACACCACAACTCTTGGTTAGAAACGGAACCATCTATCATCAATTCATCTTTTATGATTTTATTTCCAAGCTTAACACTTGCATTGAGATAACGCTGGTTGCCTGTTGCCCTGTATAATTCGCATAATCCCTCAAAGTTGGACATTAAAGTGTATGCATGCAATACTTCTGATTCAGCCAGTGGAACACCAGTTTCTGCATCCTCTATAAAATGAACCCCTTTATTTGTATACTTGCTGGGGTTACTCCATGAGTCAACAATGTAATTTGCATAATCCAGGTATCGTTTTTCACCTGTGCGTTCATATAACAATACAATTGGTTCGAGTATTGAATAATTACAACCACCTTTGTGTGCCGGGTGACCATATTCTTCCAATCTAACTTTTCCAGGGCCCAAGAAACTCATAAGATAATCTGCACTTTTCATAGCTGCATGTAAGTTATCCTCTTCCCCCGATAAATCATATTGAGCAATCAGACCAAGTAATACATATTTCTGGTTCCACACATCCCATACCTTAAATTCGTCTTCTTTTTTATAAGTGGTTATATAACCATCTTGTGACTGGGTTTTTATAAGTTCTCCAACAGCCTTATCCATTTTTTGTTGCAATGCCGGATTTGGCTGATAACGACAGCTTAGTGCTGCAGCTGTTGACCACTTACCAAAAAACTCACCGTTAAAGCCTAAATTATCCTTTTGCCGAATTCTAAAGATATCTAACAGGCTTTCCACATTCTGAACCATGAGACGATTCTGAATACACTGATCAATTTTTTCACCTAAATAACCATCTATTTTTATCGAATTAGGCATTAAAGGAGTTAATTTGTCATTTATCACGATCGCAGAGCTATTTTTGCCATGCTGTCCAGATAAACTTCCTGAAATAAAAAGAATAAATACCACCAAAATAATCTTGTTTATAATTTTCATCGTATTTAAATTAAATTTTATTTAATGGTTCTGTTAGGAATCTAATGTTGGTAGGATAAATACTCAACAATCGTCTTTTATTCAGTACGGGACAAGCCCAATGATGAATTTCAACCTTCCAATCGAGCTATTTTCCAATCTGGAAATCTTAAATCATCTCTATGAATCATGGATAATCACAAGATAACAAAAATTAGTATTTATGAATATCTTAAATTTGGGGGTGATGAGTTTATTGGTATTACTGCCCGCTTACCATGCTCATTCCTTCTTAGGTTACTTTTAAAAGTATAACCCAAGTTCAGGACGAGATACAGTTCTTGGTTCTTACTAACGTGACTCATGTATGTATCGTTGCCACGGGCTTAGAATTTGTAGAATAAAGTTAAAAATCCAACAAGTATTATTCGCAGCATATCTTCTTTCAAATAATGTCACCATTTTGCTACAATGTCTTGTCTGCCATGCGTTTGGGCGGGACGGGCTGGAAGGCTCTTTTACGCAAAACTTTGACCTAGATTATTAAACGGATTTAATATTTGCTTAATATGCCTGACAACGCAGGGACGGTAAGGTTTATGTGACTATATATTCCTGTATTATCTATTAGAATACCAAGGGACGGTTACATTTTTTTACGTGTAAATTAAATAATGTACAAAAGTGATGTTAATTATTTATCTTTAAGTTGTGATGCAATAAAGATACATCAATATAAATACAAACCGAATAAACATGAAACGAAGAAATTTTATAAAAAGAAGCGTAGGTGCAACCATCACCGGAGTAACCGTGATCAATGGATTGTTCATGAACCGGCTTTTTGGCAACCCTGCCGGGGCAATGCCTCAACTCGATATCCCCAGCCGGTTTGACACGGTTCCCATGGATGAGGGAAAAAGCAGGATATTTAAATTATGTGAAGATTCATTCAGGGATAATACGATGAGACTTTCATTTCTAAACAAAATCTATCCGGTGATAACCGCACTCATAGGCAATGAAACGCCGCAGGAGTTGATAACGGTAGCCAGAAATTCGGAATTAGCCGGAGCGCAAGGCATAGCAATATCCCTTGTAAACTTAAAGCCGGGATTCAGAAATTCCGAGTCATTGAAAAGCATTATCAATTCAGTGAATTTACCATTTATGTTCTCTTATTATCGTGCAGATAAATGGAAAAAATCTAGTGATGACGAACGTCAGAAATTGCTGCTGACAGCTGCCGATATGGGGGCTTCTATGATTGATGTGATAGGGGATCTGTACGATCCGTCGCCGATGGAAATAACACATAATCAAAGCGCCATAGACAAACAGAAACGTCTTATTGACAAGATTCATGGCAAGGGCGCTGATGTTGTAATGTCCAGCCATATGACATGCTCACGAACGACTGAAGAAGTCGTTGAGC
>CAZKMG010000032.1:2155-16441 GCA_964553465.1 uncultured Bacteroidaceae bacterium | reverse complement strand
CGGCATATTAAAATATTCAACTCCATACATGTTATTAAACCTCCTGGCAAATTTTCTGGCCATTTCCAGATTTTGCTCCTGATCTTTCCCAACAGGTACTTTATGTGAATTATGGATAATAATATCTGCAGCCATTAGAACAGGATAAGTAAGCAAACCTGCATTTACATTATCGGGCTGGGCCCGTATTTTTTCTTTGAATGTAGTGGTTCTCTGCAACTCACCAACATATGCATTCATATTTAAAAGCAGATATAATTCCGGAATTTCGGGCACATCACTTTGAATATATAGAGTACAGATTTCCGGATCTAATCCTGCAGCAAGATACTCAGTAAGTACCTGTTTAACATTACTGTGAAGATTTTTGGGTGTAGGATGAGTTGTAAGGGAATGAAAGTCTGCAATAAAAAATAAGCATCTGTATTCATGCTGCATTTTAACAAAATTTCTTATTGCTCCAAAATAGTTTCCCAAATGAAGATTGCCCGTCGACCTTATCCCACTTAAAACTGTCTCCATACTTTTAATGTATTTGCCATTTTAAAGGATTACAAAACTATAAAATTGTTCGTTAAAAATCTTACTTTTACTGACTTTTAATAATATTGCAACGAATCTTCAAAATATTCAGTCTATTAGATAGCTGGAATTTTTAAGAATAAATAATACATCATGGAATCTACTCGTCAGAAAAAGGTTGCCCGCTTGATGCAAAAAGAGATAGGGAATATTTTACAAAAGAAAACATCTGAGCTGGGAGGAAGAATGATCACTGTCACAGTAGTAAGAATGAGTCCGGACCTTAGCCTGGCAAAGATTTATCTTAGTTTTTTCCCTGTTAAAGAAAACGAAGATCCTTTAACTCCACTAAAAGAACATACTGCCCAGATTCGACATGAGCTGGGGAATAAAGTACGTAATCAATTAAGAATTATTCCAGAGTTGGCATTTTTTATTGATGATAGTCTTGATTACATCGAAAAAATCGAAAAATTACTCGAGTAACCCTTTTGTTCTAATATATCTGTTTTGAATTTCTCCTTTTACATAGCAAAGCGATATTTGCTGGCAAAGAAAACCAGGAATGCCATTAATATCATTTCTGCTATTTCAATTGGCGGTGTGATGGTAGGAACCATGGCATTAGTGATAGTTTTATCTGTCTTTAATGGATTTGATAAAGTCATTAAATCTTTAATAAGTTCATTTGATCCTGATTTAAAAATTACTATTGTAGAAGGGAAAACATTTAATCCATCTGAAGCAAAATGTAATATGATTCTTCAGCTTGACGGAGTTTGTTGCATATCTGAAGTTCTCGAAGAAAATACTTTACTCAGGTATGATGAGCATCAATACATTGCAACCATGAAGGGGGTGGATGAAAATTACACAAAAGTTACTGGGATTGATAGTATGATAATAGATGGAGAATTTATACTGGAACGCAACTCACATTCTTTTGCTGTACTGGGACAGGGAGTAGCTTATTTCCTGAGGGTCGGGCTTACTTTTACCAATCCACTTGTAATATATGTACCTGAACGTAAGGGTAAAATCAATCTTGTAAATCCTGCTGACGCTTTCAATAAACTAGCTATTTATCCATCAGGAATATTCAGCATTGAGCAGGAGTATGACGCAAAATATGTAATTCTCCCCATCCATGTGGTAAGGAAACTTTTAAATTACGATAAAGAAGTAACTGCCCTTGAGGTTAAAGTAAATCCAGATGTTGATGTTGAATATGTGCAAAAAGATTTGATGAATCTTCTGGGTACCAAATTTGAAGTCAAAACCCGCTTTCAGCAGAATGAGGTTTTTTATAAGATAATGAAATCCGAGAAATGGGCAATATTCATGATTCTTACATTGATATTATTGGTAGCATCCTTCAATATTATTGGATCTCTTACAATGCTCATTATCGACAAAAAAGATGATATTGCTACCCTTGGGAGCCTGGGCGCAAATTATGCCCTGATTAAAAGGATTTTTCTTCTGGAAGGATGGCTAATTTCTATCACAGGATCCTTCTTTGGTATTATCCTGGGATCGGGAGTAGCTTTGATCCAGGAAAAATTTGGTTTAATAAAACTTGGAGGTTCAGGATCTTTTGTTATTGATGCTTACCCTGTTGATATTCAGCTTACTGACATTCTTCTTATTTGGATTACAGTTCTTTCCATTGGATACCTGGCAGCTTTGTACCCGGTCAGAAAAATCAGTAAAAAATATCTGAAGAACCTGAAAATCAAAGCATAAAAATTATAATTGTTAATAAATATCATCATTGATGCCTTTTTTGACATGATATTTCAGGATACTTTTACTACACTGAATAAGATTCCAGAGCATAACTGTAAAAGACAAAATGTAACAAATACTTGAAACTACCGTAGAACAGTCCATTATTCTGTAAAGTGAACCTGATAAGTTATAATATGAAAAGCCTGATACCATATATTTCTCTTATCCTTATGTTTTCAACAATAAGTCAGGAGGGATTTAATCAGGCACTAAGCATTGTTTCCGTTACAAAAACTAATGAAACATGTAATTATTCTAACAACGGAACAATTAATATCAATGTTACAGGTGGTACAAAACCATATACCTATTCACTCTGGAAACCCCCCTTGTTTCTTACCTCTCCATCTACAAACGACACTACTTATTCTTTTACTGATCTTGAGGCCGGGTTATATCAAATTACTGTTGCAGATCAGGATACTTTTGTTACCAGTGTTATATCCATTACTCAACCCGCAGCTATTTCCATCTCATCTGAGACTGTTACTCCGGTGAGTTGTAAAGGAGCAGATGATGGAATTATAACTATAGTTGCTGCCGGGGGAAATGGTGGTTATACTTATACCCTTTTGCCTGGAGGTATTTTGAATGGAACCGGAATTTTTAGTAATCTTACACCCGATACATACACTGTTTCAGTTGTTGACTCTGAAGGATGTGGACCTGTTGTAAGCAGCAATCTTGTTGTTACCGAACCTCTTGAATTAACTTTGAGTAGTCTGGTATCATCAGATATAACCTGTAATAATAATAATGATGGAGCAATTAATATCTCTGTTTCAGGAGGAAATGCTCCTCTCACCTATACTTTGGTTCAGGATGGCAGTTCTAATATTACCGGAATTTTTAGTTCACTCTCTGCTAATACCTATACAATTGAAGTTGTCGATTCGAAAGGGTGTCCAGGGTATACCAGCCCTCCTGTAACCATAATAAATCCACCTTTAATTTCGATTACGAGCCAGACCTCTGTTAATGTTACCTGTAATGGATTAAACGATGGATCAATAAGTGTATCTGCACTTGGAGGGACAGGAACTCTGACTTACACCATTTTACCTGGTGGTTCTTCAAATATTACCGGAAACTTCAATAATCTGAGTCCTGCGAGTTATACTGTCAGTGTAACTGACGTAAATTCCTGCCCTGTAGCTTCAACAACACCTATCATCATTTCTGAACCTGCTCCCATTGTTATTAATACTCAGATTGCAACTGACATAAGCTGTTTTGCGAATAATGACGGGGAGATAACTGTCTCTGCTTCAGGAGGAACCGGTACATTACAGTATACTCTTAACCCTGGATTAATTACAAATACATCCGGTACATTTCTTAACCTTTCCAATAACACTTATACTGTTTCAGTTACTGATTCATTGAGTTGTGCCCCGGTTTCAAGTATTCCTTTAGTCATAAATAGACCTGCTGCAATCAGCATGGTAAGTTACAATTTCACAGATATTTCCTGCAATAATGTAAACGACGGATTAATAAATGTTATTGGTGCAGGAGGAACAGGTACGCTTACATATACATTGACCCCTGGTGGAACACTAAATACAACAGGATCCTTTAACTCTCTGTCCCAGGGAGTTTATACAGTCGAGATAAATGATGCAAATTCTTGCCCTCCTGTCACTACTCCCTCTATAACTATAACAAACCCTTCTCCGGTTGCTATTACTAACGAAAGCTTTACAGATATTACCTGTACTGGATTGACAAATGGCACTATTACAATAACAGCCACAGGGGGAACCGGATTAAAACATTTTACAATTAATCCTGGAGGGGCTACAAACGTTACAGGGAATTTCACAGGCTTAAACCAGGGAAACTATTTAATAAGTGTAACAGATGACAATTCCTGCCCGCCTGATGTTAGCTCTCCAATTACTATTTCCGAGCCCGGACTCATTGTCATAACTTCAGAATCTGCAACAGATATTACTTGTTTTGCCAATACTGACGGAACAGTATCAGTCTCTGCTACAGGTGGGACAGGAACACTACAGTATACTCTTATTCCAGGAGGTACTATTAATACAACAGGCTTATTTACAGGACTTTCTAACGGTACTTATACTGTATCCGTGAGTGATGCAAATAATTGCGGACCCACAGTCAGTAATCCTCTTGTTGTAAACAGACCTGCGGTTATTAGTCTGGTTAGTTCATCTTTTCAGCAAATTAAATGCAATGGTAACAATGATGGAGAAATACATGTTTCGGGGTCCGGGGGTACTTCACCACTGTTGTACACTCTTAATCCAGTTGGAACAAATAATATAACCGGCGATTTTACATCCCTGTCGCCTGGGGTTTATACTGTATCCATTAGTGATGCCAAGGGGTGTCCTGCGATATTAACTTCACCTGTTACGATCACTGATCCACCTGTAATAAGCATCATCTCCCAATTATCATCAAATATCAGTTGTAATGGCACCAACGATGGTTCAATTTCAGTAACTGCCGGTGGAGGTACTGGTGCGCTTCAATACACACTTAATCCTCCGTCTTTATCTCAGCCTACAGGAAACTTTTCCGGGCTCTCAGCAGGAATTTATACAGTTTCAGTTACAGATGCATATGCATGCCCTGCTGCAACCACAACTCCGATAAATATCATTGAGCCTGCAATAATATCTGTGACTGTTGATGGCACATCCATCCTAAATTTAAATTGCTTTAACAATAACGATGGTAAAATAGATATTACTGTTTCGGGAGGCACTCCTCCTTTTTTATTTAGCTGGACCGGACCATCAGGTTACACAGCTTCAACTGAAGACATAAACTCGCTCATCGCAGGGAGTTACAACCTTAGTATTACAGATTCAAAATCATGCAGTAAGATAATTCCGAATATTGCAGTCATCTCTGAACCCCCACCCCTAACTTTTACTTATGTGAAAACTGATATCACCTGCAATGGTCTAGCAAACGGAACTGTTACAATTACTGCCAGCGGAGGCACTCCATCTTACAACTATTCAAAAAATGGGATAACATATCAGGGTTCACCGATATTCAATGGGTTAACAAAGAATACCTACACATTTTATGTAAAAGATTCAAATAATTGTATTCAAACTCAAAGTATCTCAATTGATGAACCTTTTGTCCTTCAAATTACGAGTGAAATCCGTATTGATAATAATAAATGTTTTGGTGATTCACTTGGCGAGATAAGAATTTTGGCCGTCACAGGTGGAGTTGCTCCCTATCAGTATTCCATAAACGGAGGCGTGAATTTCTATCCGACTTCTGATTTTCAGCATCTTCCGGCAGGCACATATCAGTCTGTAGTTAAAGACGCAAATGGGTGTATTGATAACGGAAATTTAAATGTCATTAATCAACCTGCCAAAATTTATATTTCCAGTTATGCACAATTGGATATTTCAGGATGTTATGGAAATACAAATGGACAAATAGCAATTGAAGCTTCAGGAGGGACAGGAACTAAAACATATACCCTGGATACTACTATTTCTAATACCACAGGTAATTTTATTAATCTGGGAGGTGGACTTCATAATATCAATATTTCTGATATAAACAGTTGCAGCAAAGATACGGCAGTTTTGCTTAACCAACCTCTGGTACTGATCTTTGATAATATTACATTAACTAATGTTACAGGTTGCAGCGGTGATTCAAACGGATCCATTTCTGCTATAGCAAGCGGTGGCGCCGGCTCCTTTTTATTCAGTCTTAATGGTGGCATATTTCAACCGTCAGGTAATTTCAGTGGTCTTGCCGCTGCTACGTATACACTTTCATTAAAAGATGCCAATAACTGTCAGAGGGATACATTGGTTACCATTACTGAACCTGCAGCTATCAGTATTATAAATTCTTCGGTAACAAATGCCACATGTAACGGATTTAGTGATGGTAGTATTACCATTGCGATTACAGGCGGAACATCACCATTTACCTTTACCTTGAATCCCGGCGGAATCGAGACGAATAGTACAGGTATCTTTAATAACTTACCAGCGGGAAATTACACAGTTGATATTGACGACATCAATGGTTGTGGTATCGTTACAAGTAATGTATTGACAATTACTCAACCTTCAGCAATTATAATTGATTCCCTGATTTCTAATGGAATTAGTTGTACCGGGAATAATGATGCCGAGATACATATAAACGCCTCGGGTGGAACTGTTCCCTATAATTATAGTATAGACGACGAGGCCACTTATGTCTCCAATAAAGATTTTACAGGTTTAGCTCCCGGAACATATTATCTAAGTCTGAAAGATGCAAATAATTGTATAATCTATATTGACACATTAAGTTATATAAATCCTCTGCCTCTTGTTGCAGTTTCAGAATCAAAGATTGATATTACTACTTGTTATTATGATTCCTCCGGTTCGGTGAATTTTATTGTAAGTGGAGGTACCGGCCCTATCGAATATTCATTGGATATGATAAACTGGCAACCCTCCGGTAATTTCATAAATCTCCATTCAGGCTCTTATCAGGTATCTTCAAAGGATAGTAATGGCTGTGTATTGAACTCTTCTGTTCTCAATATTACAGCCCCGCCGGTTATAACTGCCTCAATTACCTCAACTCCTTACATTGATGTATTTCATAAGGGAACTATAACTATTTCCGGAGCAACAGGAGGTACCGGCATTCTTGAATATTCAATTTCCGGTACCGGGGGTCCGTTCAGCTCAACCACGTTTTATAATGCACTTGATCCAGCCACATATCCTGTTGTCATCAGGGATGCCAACTCCTGTACCCTTGAACAAAACATCATTGTCTCTTCGCTTCCTCTATTGAATGTTACTGTTACAATACAACCGGCAACCTGCAATGGGGATGATAATGCGAGTATAACTTTACTTGCGACAAACGGTACCGGATTGGTAGAATATTCAATTGATGACAGTGCAAGCTGGAGTCCGGATGGTTATTTTGATTCCCTAACTCCCGGTACTTATTATCTCTTTGCAAGAGATGAAGATTCCAGATATTTCAGGGATACAATACAGCTTACCGAACCTCTTCCGATAAGTATCCTGTCCAATGTAACACGTGCCTCCTGCTCTTCAATGAGTCCTGACGGAGTTATTGATATTACAGTTGTTGGAGGGACAGGAATAAAAACCTATCTATGGTCGAATGGATCCGTTACCCAGGATATATCCGGAATCGTTGCAGGGGATTATATGGTGACCGTAACGGATCAGAACGGCTGTTTTACAAATGATACAATTACAGTTTCAGGTATTACATTAGTTTATGCGGATGCAGGCACTGATACTATACTTTGCTCTGGCGAGGGGTTGATCCTTGACGGGAAAGGAGGAACTTCCTTCTCCTGGTCTCCGGTGAACGGATTGAGTAATCCTAATATTCACAATCCTGTGGCAACCATTACCGGAGATATAAGTTATGTGCTAACTGTTGTTGGATTAAATGACTGCGTTGATACCGATACCCTGAATATAACAGTTAGAGAGCCTCTTGATTTATATGCCGGTAATGATACATCCATACTTAAAAATCAAACGGTCAGTCTTCAGGCCACCGGAGGTCCTTTTGTTTCGTATTCATGGTCTCCTGTTGCTGGTCTCAGTAATCCGGATAATTCAGTTACAAGTGCAGCTCCTCAGCAGACAACTGCTTATGTAGTTACTGTTATGGATGATTTTGGATGCAGCAAAAGTGACACTATTACCGTAAAAGTCGTTGAAAGATTAAAAATTTATAATGCGTTTTCCCCTAACAATGACGGAAGAAATGATTATTGGGACATAGATAATGCCGAAGTTTTTCCTGATATTATTGTCGAAGTATACACGAGATGGGGAGAAAAAGTTTTCTCATCCAAAGGATATAGCAATGATAAGCGCTGGGATGGAACAATAAAAGGCAAGGACGCACCTATTGGAACTTATTATTATGTTGTTATCCCAACCAAAGGATCAAGTCCTCTAACCGGGCCTTTAACCATAGTACGCTAGAAATGAAAAGAATAACAAATATATTGATCCTTTTGGTCTTGTTGTACATCCAGTCTCTTGCACAGCAATCACCACAATATACTCAGTATATGTTTAATGATTTTATTATTAACCCAGCCATTGCAGGTACAGCTGATTATTACCAGATAAAATCCAATCACAGGTTTCAGTGGGTGGGATTGACTGATCCTCCTATGACTAACACTTTAAGCATTTACGGGCCACATGCTAAACTGCCTATGGGTTTCGGAGCTTACTTTTATAATGATGTAACCGGACCTACCAGTCGTACAGGCCTCACAGGAGCATACGCCTATAATATTGAAATACAAAAGGGAATGAAATTATCCTTTGGATTAAACCTGGGCCTGATGCAGTATAAGCTTGATGGAACTCAACTTTCACCGAAGGATCTTAGCGATCTCTCTATCCAGTCGATGGTCACTTCAGCTTATGTTCCTGATGCCAGCATTGGTGTATATTTATATACAAGAGGTTATTATGCAGGTTTTTCTACCAGCCAGCTATTCAATAACAAGCTAAAACTATTTGAAGTTAAGAATGGATTAAATAAACTAAAAAGTCATTTTTATCTGACAGGCGGATATAAATATAAAATTAACAGCGATTATCTGCTTGAACCTTCAATAATTATCAGGGGTACTGCTCCAAAAGCTTTCAATTTTGACCTTTCTGCAAAACTACTTTATAAAAAAACTTTCTGGGGAGGACTTTCTTTCCGTCTCAAAGATGCTTTCTCCATTTTATTGGGTTATAATTATGAAGACAAATTTTCCTTTGGTTATGCCTATGATCTTGGAGTTACAAGCCTTAGAAAATATAATTCAGGAAGTCATGAATTAATGATCGGTTACAGATTTCAGGATATCCGGTAGATTTAGGCAGAGATAGATTTTTTAAAAACCTCTTACTGCTGAATTGCGTAATTATTGGAATTAAAATTAATGTCAAGTCAAACTTATTTAGATTGTCAACACCTTTATCCCCGATCCTGATAATAACTTTAATCTTTCCATATCCACTCTCTCTATCAGATTTACCCCGGGGGTTTTCCCCTTTTCAAAACTCCCAATCATTGAATCAATCCCCAACGCCCTGGCCCCATTAATTGTTGCCCATTTCAGCAGATCCCCCAGCTGCGTCTCCGGATTATTTTGTTGAATAAAATACATAACTTCCAGCATAGACTGTTTATGGTTAGTTGCAAGATTACCTGTCCCAAGGCAAATTCTTTCTGAAAACAAGGAATGTAAATCTGACCAGGGGTAATCCCTCTCCAGATAATATATGGAATGAGGACAAATCACCCAGAAGATATTCTTGCATAAATTCATAAAATCTTTAATATCCTGAAGATTGCTATGCAGGTTATGGATAAGGAGGGTATTTGATGTATCTGCCACAACCAAGATCCCTTCTCTTCTTAACTCATCATCTGCATATTTTATGGATTCCTGAATTTGATCATTCGAAAAATCTTTCCTGTTAAAAATATATTGATTAAAAGCATTTCGTCCTGTACAATCTTGAAAAAGCTCAAAAATTTGAGGAAAATCCAGAGGATCATATGCATTTACGAAGCCGGGTGTAAGTATGCCATTGTAATATTCAAGATTTGCTTCTTCTTCCAGGTGTCCTTCGGTATCAATCAGCTCAATAATCCTGTTATTCTTATCAAGAATAAGAACTCCATTGTTTAAAAATCCTGTTTGGCTGCTGTAAATATAACTTGCGGAAAGTTTCCTATATGACATTAATCTCGTTTAAAAGTAGATCTTTCCATTTTAAACCTGGGTTTATTCTTATTTATGGTATCATTAATGTAGTTTAGCCTGATGAGTACTTCATTATATATATCCAGAAATAAGTCAGGCCGTTTTGTATAAGAAGCTATGGTAGTATCAAATTGGGCTGAAGTTACTTTATATTTTTTAAAAATATTGTCATATATATGAACTGAATCTCCAACAGGGAAATATGGATGAATTTCATAATCACTCGACAATGCATCCATTATGTGCATTTCGGTTATGATGGAAATAAGTTTATTTTTGGGGATAAGATCACGATGGCGCATTTGTGTTATATCCTCTCTGCAGGAAAAAATTGAAAAAACAACCAGTATGGTCATAATCTTTTTCACAGGGCAAAGATAATAAATCCTTTTTAAAGGCATCGCGTTGGAGAATTGTGTACAGAATTTCCGTTCTGCACAGAAAGACCTCTCCATGCTGTACACAGGAAATTTTATATGATTATGATCTAAAGGGATATTTATGATTATTTTTGAGAAAATTTGCAGATGTCTACTTTTCTTTTCAATGAAATTATTTTCGGCCCGGTGCGGTCCAGGAGGCTTGGAATTTCCCTGGGAATAAATCTTCTTCCCACGGATAAAAAATATTGCAATTTTGATTGTATTTATTGTGAATGTGGTTGGTCAAACCTTTATAAAGTAATTCATGCCGACTTACCTTCCCGGGAAGAAACCTACTTGGCGCTCCGTTTAAAACTGTCGGAAATGAGAAGCACTGGAAGTTTTCCGGATGTAATCACATTTGCGGGTAATGGCGAACCTACGATGCATCCAAAATTTGAGGAAATTATAAATGATACAATTTTATTAAGAAATGAATACTGTCCATCAGCTAAAATTGCAGTGCTTTGCAATTCGACTTTAATTAACAAAAAGAAAGTAGCCCGGGCACTTTCACTTATTGATCAGAATATTTTAAAACTTGACACTGTAAAATCTTTCACATTTAATATTTTGAATAAACCGGCTATTGGGATTAATGTGAAGGATATAATTTCAAAACTAATCTCCTTTAAAGGTCGAATAATTATCCAGACTATGTTTGTAAGAGGTATGTATGAAGGACAGCTGATAGATAATACATCTGAAGAAGAACTAAGCGGGTTGATTGAGGCCTATTTATTAATTAATCCTGAAAGTATAATGATATATACTTATGAGCGTGATACTGCTGCAGAAGGACTGGAAAAGATCAGCAAAACAGAGCTGGAGGATATTGGTAAACGAATACGGAAAAAGGGGTTTAAAGTCGAAATCAGTGCTTAGAATAATCCTGCCTGATTTCAGTTATTATTAGCCATTAAATAAATACCCTGGATATTCTAACCTGTCTGATTTATAGCAAAGTTTCAAATTACCTCAGGGGAAAATATGGTATCCTGAACAATAAATTAATATAAAATCAAACATAAACTCATTACAAATCCACCCAGGATATAGCCCATCACTATCTGCCATATAGTGTGAGCCTGAAGATATAACCTTGAGGAACCTGCTATTCCTGATGCCAGAATGGTTAATGTCAGATATGGCAGGAGATTAATATGTTGAAATATTGAAATCAAAAGGAAAAAAGATGTGAGTCCTCCGAGCCCGATGGTATGAATACTTATTTTCCAGTAATAACTGATCACCAGTGTCACAAATACAACC
Organism: uncultured Bacteroidaceae bacterium; assembly: GCA_964553465.1. Lineage (GTDB taxonomy): Bacteria > Bacteroidota > Bacteroidia > Bacteroidales > CAZKMG01. The sequence goes on along the minus strand of CAZKMG010000032.1, from coordinate 4,630 downwards.
ATAACTGACCCAAACATGAAACTATGCATAAACCGATATACCGGTATACGAAGAAAAAGGATAAATGTCAGAAGATAAAAAATAAAAGTGACCGTAAGTGGAGCAATCCTTTCTTTATGATTACTCATATTCAGATCAGTTATTATTCCCCGCATGTAAAAGAATGGTATCATCAATAGCGGAAAGATGAGTGTTCCGGAGATAAACAGAAGTATAAGCAGTTTTTTTGCTGCATACGGGATATTAGCTACATATGACCCCGAGAATAAAAGGATGAAAATTCCAATAGTTGGCATAAGTAGCGGATGAAGAAGAAGGGAAAATCCCAGGGCAATTTTCTTTGTCATAAAACTAAAGTTCTTTACGTAACCGGGCAACTGGTATATCGAGCTGCTCACGATACTTTGCCACTGTTCTCCTGGCTATCTGGTAGCCTTTCTCCTGCAATATTTCTGTGAGTTTCTCATCTGTTACAGGCTTTTTTTTATCTTCATTTGCAACACAATCTTCAAGTATTTTTTTAATTTCCCTGGTAGATACTTCCTCTCCTGAATCAGTTTGCAACCCTTCAGAAAAAAAGTACTTCAATGGTAATATTCCAAAATGTGTCTGAATATATTTGCTGTTTGCCACTCTTGAAACAGTGGATATATCAAGACCAGTAATCTCTGCAATGTCTTTTAATATCATCGGCCTGAGTTTGCGTTCATCACCCTCAATAAAGTAATCCCTTTGATAAGCTAGAATAGTATGCATGGTAACAAGCAAGGTATTCTGCCGCTGACGAATAGCATCTATAAACCACTTTGCCGAATCGAGCTTTTGTTTGACAAAACTTACAGCTTCTTTCTCCGCACGGCTATGATTATTTTTTTTAGCAATAAAATTTTCAATCATCTCATTGTACTCACGACTCACCCTTAACTCAGGGACATTTCTTGAATTCAGGCTTAAATCAAGCTCTCCATCGTTGTTTTCAAGGATAAAGTCAGGAACGATATGTTCAAGTGCTTTATTCATTGGGTCACTATAAGTTCCTCCAGGTCTGGGATTTAGCTTAAGTATCTCGTCAATTGCTCCTTTTAATTGCTGCTCTGTAAGATTTAATCTGGCAAGTATTTTATCATAGTGTTTCTTTGTAAATTCCTCAAAATGAGATTTGAGTATATTAAAGGCATTCAGGATATCAGGATTATCCATGTCTTTTTTGCGGATCTGAAGAAGTAAGCATTCCCGCAAATCCCTTGCACCAACTCCAGGAGGATCAAAATCCTGAATGATATCAAGAATAGCATGTAATTCTACTTCATCGGTTTTTAAACTCATCTGGAATGCAAGGTCATCCACAATTGCTTCTAGTTTCCTTCTCAGATAGCCATCTTCATCAATATCGCCAATAAGATATTTTGCAAGAATTTCCTGGCGTTCGGTAAGTATTCTCAACCCCAGCTGTGATTCAAGATGTTCATTAAAACTGGAACCTATAGAAAAAGGTATTTCTTCAAACTTATCATCTTTTGAATAGTTACTTGTGTTCAACCTGTAACCGGGAATTTCATCATCACCTAAATAATCTTCTAAAGAAAATTCATTATCCTCCCTCAACTTATCCTCAACTTCAGTCTCCTCAAAATTATCTTCATTACTTTCTTCAAATTCACTTTCTTCGCCTTCTTCCAACGCAGGATTTTCCTCGAGCTCCTTTTTTATCCTTTGTTCTAACTGCATAGTAGGAACTTCCAGCAATTTGATCATTTGGATTTGTTGCGGAGATAACTTCTGTAGAAGCTTTTGCTGAAGTCTTTGTTTTAACATAAAACAAAAATATTATACTGTATTTCCTGATCCCTGCAAAGACATTTTCATGTCTGAACAAATGGTTTAATCCAGCTCGTAAATTTAATATAAAAATTATTAATCATTTCGTATGATCTTTTTCCCTTTCCAGTATTTTCATTATTCAATGGTGATGGGAAATCATGGTTTATAAGAGTTATATGTTTTCACTTCACCTCAATATATTATTTAAATCTTTGGGTCGTTTGAAATGACTTTATTAATGCAGGTTGTACCTTGGTGACCAGTTTGAATTTATGCGCATTGAAGCTCTGGTTTTTTTCTTCAAATAAGTTTCTTAAAATAATATGTGATTTTATCGCTTATAAAACATTATTGAAGACTATTAAAATATCTAAGAGGTTGCCAGGAACTAATATATTTCAGAGTTCAAATAAATAGAATAATATTCAAGCTTAATCAATGAAAAGGAGGGAATATACTCTATCCCGCCTAACTTCGTTGTCGGGATTAATTCGACTTGCAGTTTTCTTTTCACTACGCTTGAGAAATTCCTTGCTTTCGACTCTCTATCCCGCCTAACTGCGTTGTCGGGATTAGTTCGACTTACAGTTTTCTCTTCGCTACGCTTGAGAAATTCCTTGCTTTCGACTCTCTATCCCGCCTAACTGCGTTGTC
>CAZKMG010000032.1:0-2055 GCA_964553465.1 uncultured Bacteroidaceae bacterium | reverse complement strand
GGGATTAGTTCGACTTACAGTTTTCTCTTCGCTACGCTTGAGAAAACTGAGTCTCACTAAAAATCAGCGTTACGGGGTGTTCTTGGGAAAGGGATAACGTCTCTTATATTTGCCATTCCAGTGATAAAAAGTAAAAGTCTTTCAAATCCCAGTCCGAATCCACTATGAATTACGCTACCAAACCTTCTTGTATCAAGGTACCACCAAAGCTCTTTTTCCGGTATTCCCATTTCTCGCATACGATTTAACAGTTTATCATAATTATCTTCCCTTTGAGAGCCTCCTATGATTTCCCCTATCCTCGGAAACAAAACATCCATAGCTCTTACAGTACTGTTATCATCGTTTTGTTTCATATAAAATGCTTTAATTTCTTTTGGGTAGTTTGAAAGGATAACAGGGCGTTTAAAGTGTTTTTCCACCAGGTATCTCTCATGTTCAGCTTGCAGATCAAGCCCCCAGCTAACAGGGAACTCAAAATTCTGACCTGAATTTCTAAGGATATCAATTGCACTGGAATAATCCATACGAACAAATTCACTGGAAATAACGAAATGGAGTCTGTCAAGTAACTCTTTATCTACCATGTTATTAAGGAATTCCAGATCATCTTTGCAATGATCAAGTGCATATTTCAGAAGATATTTCAGAAAATCTTCGGCAAGATCCATATTATCGTTAATATCATAAAATGCCATTTCAGGCTCAATCATCCAAAACTCTGCAAGATGCCTTGGTGTATTTGAATTTTCTGCCCTGAAAGTGGGTCCGAAAGTATAAATATTGCCCAGGGCAAGTGCACCAAGTTCTCCTTCTAACTGACCGGAAACTGTCAGATTTGTGGCTTTACCAAAGAAATCCCTGGAGTAATCGACCCCTTTATCCTCTGCTAAAGGAAGATTCTCGGGGTCAAGAGTTGAGACCCTGAACATTTCTCCTGCACCTTCAGCATCTGAGGCAGTTATGATAGGAGTATGAAGATAATAGAATCCTTTGTCGTTAAAATAATTATGAACAGCAAATGCCAAAGCGTGCCTGATACGGAAAACTGCACTAAATGTGTTTGTCCGAAAGCGGAGATGGGCAATTTCCCTGAGAAATTCAAAGGAATGTCCTTTCTTCTGCAATGGGTATATTTCAGGATCAGCCTCCCCATAAATTTCAATGGATTTAGCAATAATTTCCATTTTTTGTCCCTGGCCTGTCGATTCAACCAATTGACCAACAATCCCTATACTGGCCCCTGTGTTAATCTTTCGAAGGATATCCTCATCAAAAGATGCAATATCAACTACGACCTGTATATTGTGTATAACCGACCCATCATTTACTGCTATAAAAGCAATGGTTTTATTCCCCCGGCGTGTCCTTACCCACCCTTTAATAAGTACTTCTTTTCCAAACTTATCTGTATTCAATATTTCCTTAACTGTTGATCTCTTCATGCTCTTTATCCTATAAAATTTTTATGTACCTGCAAAAATACAATTTTGGATCGGAAATCAAAGTTCCTGTTCTAATTCACTGAATGTTAGAACTGACAATAAAATTGTTTGAATTTGAACAATACATGCATTGTTTTGCATTCTTCAAACTTTTTCATTTTAATCATTTATTTATTTATCTGATTCTATCCTCTTATTTCCTTTTTTTATACCAATGGAAAAAATTAACTTTGCACTTTAATTATATTCATACACAATGGATCAGAACAAAAATATATTATTGGTTACATGGGATTTTACTGAAATGTCGGAGAACGCATTAATGCACGCAATTAAGCTATCCAGGAATGTGGACAATAAAATTCGGATTGCACATGTAGTAAAGCCTGGAAATAAAGTAATCATAAAGGAAGCTAAGGGAAAATTAATGAAAGAGATCCACCGGATTAATGATGAATATAATATTTCCGCGGAATCTATTATCCTGGAAGGTAATTTATTTTCAGCCATTACCAATTATATTAAGGATTCTGACATACATATGGTACTGATGGGGACCCATGGATTAAAAGGAATTCAGAAATATCTGGGGAGTCATGCTCTCAGGGTT
>CAZKMG010000031.1:0-16792 GCA_964553465.1 uncultured Bacteroidaceae bacterium | reverse complement strand
TACCGTCTTGGAGGCACCCAAATGATTCAGGATGTAAACTGGATAAAACCAGGGAAAAGCACATCTGAGTGGTTGAACGATAATAATATTTACGGAGTGGATTTTAAATCCGGGCTGAATACCAATACATACAAGTATTATATTGACTTTGCCGCGAAGTTCGGTTTGGCCTATGTATTGTTTGATGCCGGCTGGTCAGAACCATCGGATATCTTTAAGATAAATCCGGATATGGACATGGAAGAATTAACTTCTTATGCACGGGACAAAGGTGTTGGACTGGTGCTTTGGACATCCTCCTATGCCCTGAGCAGACAAATGGACAGAGCCCTGGACCAGTTCCATGAATGGGGTATTAAAGGAATAATGGTTGATTTTATGGACAGAGATGATCAGCTTATGGTGGACTTTTACAGGTGGGTTGCAGAAGAAACAGCCAAACACCATATTTTTGTCGATTTCCATGGAGCCTACAAACCTGACGGGCTGAGCAGGAAATACCCCAATGTCATGACACAGGAAGGAGCCATGGGACTTGAGTACTACAAGTTTTCAAAAAATAATTCACCTGAAAATGAAGTCGTTTTATTGTTTACCCGTATGGTTGCCGGCCCTTACGATTATGAACCCGGAGATATGCAGAATATAACCCTTGAGAACTTTCGTCCAATGTCTGATAATCCGGCCAGCCTGGGAACAAGAATCCATCAACTGGCACTTTGTGTGCTCCTTGAAAGTCCTTATGGCAAACTGGGTGGAAATGTATCTGACTACATTAGAGAACCTGAATATGCTTCGTTTATTGCCGGGATCCCTACCGTATGGGATGAAACCATTGGGCTGGAAGCAAAGGTAGCCGATTATGCCGTGATGGCCAGGAAAGCTGAGAATGGGGATTGGTATATCGGGGCCATGACGGACTGGACACCCAGAACTGTTGAAATCAACCTATCATTTTTAGATGAAGATGGACCTTACAAGATGGAAATATACCGTGACGGGATCAATGCCGACCGGTATCCCTCTGATTACAAACACGAGGTTAGGACCGTTTCGAAAAATCAAAAAACTAACATCACTCTCGCCCCTGCAGGCGGTTATGTTGCAAGAATTTATAAGTGAAATTAGAAAATTAAATTAAATCTATTAAAATGAGAATATCTCTTTTTATTACTGCGTTAATCATTGCAATTTCAATGAGTTGTCAGAATGATTCTGTATCAAATCTGAAAGTGACGAAATTAACATGTAACGGTCTTCAAAATCCTGCAGGTATCAGCAACAAACCTGTTTTTAACTGGATCTTAAGTTCGGAGGAACGCGGTCAGACACAGACAGCCTGGCAGCTTGTTGTCGCTTCGGACTTTAAAAACTGTGAATCGGATAATGGGGATATCTGGGATTCTGGCAAGAAAATTTCTGATCAGTCGGCATGGGTCCCTTATACCGGCCCGGACCTGCAGCCAGGTAAACAGTATTACTGGAAAGTTCGCATTTGGGATGGTAAAGACACACCATCGAGATGGAGTGCCCCGTCCATGTTTATAACCGGCCTTTTTGAACAGAAAGATTGGGAGGGTGCAAAATGGATTGCTTATGAAGACATCCCTGATTCCTTGAAACTTGTTCCCGGAGTACATCACAACGGGAATAACCTGGGAGAAGTAGCTAAAAAAAGATCCGTTGTTCCCTATTTCAGAAAGGAGTGTACCATTGATAAGAAAATTACTCAGGCCCTGGTTTTTGTAAGTGGTTTGGGACATTATGAACTATATGTAAACGGGGAAATAATAGGTGACCGGTTTCTTTCACCTGGCTGGTCTGAGTACCGTAAATCCTGTTTATATAATACTTTTGATATAACAGAAAATTTAAGCAAGGGAGTAAATACGCTTGGGGCTATTGTTGGAAACGGATTTTTCAATATTAACCGTGAGCGCTACCGCAAGCTTGTTATCGCCTATGGCCCTCCCGAAATAATCCTTAAATTGGAAGTTCATTATGCAGATGGCTCGAAAGAAACAATTACTACGGATGAAACATGGAAAACTTCTTCTTCACCGGTCATATTTTCAAGTATCTATGGTGGGGAAGATTATGATGCAAGGTTGGAACAACCAGGCTGGAATATTTCGGGTTTCGACGATTCTCAATGGAAACAGGCAATACCTGTAGCAGGTCCGGGAGGGTCACTTAAGCCCGAATCTGATTACCCGGTAAAGGTTATGGAGAGCTTTGAATCACAGAGAGTCTTCAGTCCGAAAAAAGATATTTTTGTGTATGACTTCGCCCAGAATGCTTCTGGGATTATAAAATTAAAAATAAAGGGAAGTAAAGGCCAGCAAGTCCGGCTTTCACCAGGTGAACTCATTGACGAAGATTCCCTTGTTAATCAAAAAGCATCAGGAAGCCCTTATTACTACGAATATATATTAAAAGGTGATGATGAAGAAGTATGGACTCCAAAATTCACGTATTACGGATTCCGGTATGTTCAGGTTGAAGGAGCCGTTCCTGCAGACAGCCCAAACCCTGAAGCCCTTCCGGTTATCACCAATCTTCAGTTTTTACATACACGTAATTCGTCTTCTGCTGCGGGTACTTTTAAATGCTCCAGCCAATTATTCAATTCTATATATGAACTCATCAGCTGGGCCATAAAAAGAAACCTGGCAAGTGTCGCAACCGATTGTCCGCACAGGGAAAAACTTGGTTGGCTTGAGCAAACTCATCTTATGGGTAACTCAATTAAAAATATCTTTGATATCCATAACTTATATGATAAGGTCATTGATGATATGATCGAGGCACAACTGGATGATGGGCTTGTTCCTGATATAGCGCCGGAATATGTCCCCTTCATTGAGGGATTTCGTGATTCACCCGAATGGGGAAGCGCCTGTGTTATCCTGCCATGGGATATGTATAACTGGTATGGTGATATTGAACCGGTTAAAAAAGCTTACCCGATGATGAAAAGATATGTAAACTATCTTAAGGATAAATCAGACAATAATATTCTTAGTCATGGCCTGGGTGACTGGTATGATCTCGGTCCGAAATTTCCTGGTGAAGCCCAGCTGACACCAAAAGCACTTACAGCCACATCCATTTATTTTTATGACGCTAAACTATTGTCCAAAATGGCAGCATTAGTTGGCGAAGATCAGGATGCACTCTATTTCAAAACCCTTGCTGAAGAGATCAGAAAAGCATTTAACACGAAATTCTTTCATCCGGAGACGAAAGTATATTCCACCGGGAGCCAGACTTCCTATGCGATGCCCCTGTTTTACGGAATGGTTGATGAAGAAAATAAAAAAGATGTTGTGGTCAACCTTGTCAAATCGATCCGCGAAAATAACAACGCCCTGACTGCGGGGGATGTGGGATATCGCTATCTTATCAGGGTTTTGGAACAGGAAGGCCAATCCCAGCTGATCTTTGAGATGAATTCAAAAACTGATGTCCCGGGTTACGGATACCAGCTCTCGAAAGGAGCCACGGCATTGACCGAATCGTGGGCTGCCCTGAAATATGTATCAAACAACCATATGATGCTTGGTCACTTGATGGAATGGCTTTTCAGCGGACTAGGGGGTATCCGGCAAACAGATGATTCAAACGGGTACGATCATATTTTAATCGAACCAGAACCAGTCGGAGATATTACCTGGGCAGAGACTACTTTTCAAACTGTCCACGGAGGAATAACATGCTCATGGAAAATCCTGGATAATAATTTTATCTTAAAAGTTGAAATACCCGTTAATTGTAAGGCTACAGTATTGCTTCCTCAATCTGATCCTGAAAAAATTAAAGAAAGCGGTAACCCTCTTAACACTTTAATAGATGTCAGCGAAATAAAAGAAATCAATGGGAAAACATCATGCGAGGTGTTATCCGGGGAATATGAATTTAAAATGGCTATATAAAATAATACTTATGCATCTTTCAGTATTTGAGAGATTATAAACATTATTTTATAAACTCACGTTTATTAAACTTAACTTTCAATCTTTGCCCTCAGGCACTAACCTAAAGGAGAAGGAGGTAATATGTTAAACAAAATAAAATATTTAAGATTCAATGGTTTCCGAAGCTTAATTGCTTTCTTTTTTATGTCATCCGTTGCTTTCACTGCGTGTCAGCAAAAAACTGTATCAACACTTAAAATTAAAAGTCCGTTGAAAGTTTCATTGGTTAATCCAAGGTATTTTGCTGATGAGAATGGGGATATTGTGTATCTAACCGGATCCCATACCTGGTCCAATCATGTGGATATATCTGCATCTGATCCTCCAAAACCCTTTGATTTTAATGCTTACCTTGACTGGATGCAACAGTATAACCATAATTTTATCCGCCTCTGGACATGGGAGTCACTAAAGTGGAACTCAAAGAATTATAATCCTGAAAAAACATATTTTTTATATCCTCTTGCATGGAAACGAACCGGCCCCGGTACTGCCCTGGACGGAAAAGCAAAGTTCAACCTGAATGATTTTGATGAGGAATACTTTAGCCGTTTGAGAAGCAGGGTTGACAGTGCAGGCAAAAGAGGTATATATGTTTCCGTTATGCTGTTTGAAGGCTGGAGTATGCAATTCGCTACAGATGGTTGGAAAAATAATCCCTTTCATCCGGAGAATAACATTAATGCTATAAATGCAGACATTGACGGAGATGGGAACGGACTTGAAATATACACCTTAGCTATTCCTGAAATCACAGCTATTCAGGAAAAATATGTTAAAAAAGTAATTGATCAGATCAACGATCTGGATAATGTACTGTATGAAATTTCAAATGAAAACCACCCTCCATCCACTCAATGGCAGTATCATTTCATCCAGTTCATCCACGAATATGAAAAAAATAAACCAAAACAGCACCCTGTGGGAATGACCTTCCAGTATAAAGGTGGAAGTAATGACACATTATTTGAGAGTCCTGCTGAATGGATATCTCCAAATCCTTTTACAGATGGAAAAGATTTGCGTAATGACCCGCCTGCTGCTAATGGTAAAAAAGTTATTTTATATGATACTGACCACCTGTGGGGAATCGGGGGAAATGAACCATGGGTCTGGAAAACATTCACCAGAGGGATGTACCCGGTTTTTATGGATCCCTATGATGGAGAATTTATTGGCAACGCATTTGACCCGGCATTTGACCCATTACGTAAAAGTATGGGTTATACCCGTATGTACGCTGAAAAAATGGATCTTGCAAAAGCTATCCCGAATAATGATCTCTCATCTACAACTTATTGCCTGGCCATACCGGGTTCTGAATATCTTGTTTATCAACCCATCTCGGATTCATCTTTTACTGTTTCCCTGAAAAAAGGGAAATATAGTTATGAATGGTTTAATCCAGGATCAGGGATAGTGGAAAATGAAGGAAAAATGAAAGCTGAGGAGAAAAGTACTCCTTTCATAGCTCCTTTTAGCGGGGATGCTATCCTGTATTTGAAAGCATTATAATGACATAAAATTAATATATACCTTCGAGGTGTCCGATTAATTTTATTTCGAAAAATATTAAATATTAACCATTTAATATTCAGGCGATTATAAAAATCAATTATATAAGAAATAGTAATTTTATATGAAATCGACACGTTCTTAAGAGAATTCTTTTTATTATAGCCATTGATTTTTATAGGTTTCTTAAAAATATTAATGTGACACCGATGATATCTACTATTATATACATAAAATAACCGGTAAGGTTTCTGATATTTACAACAACCAGATACCGGAATTCAATTACCTTATTTTTTTAATCTATGAAAAAAATTCTCTTACTGGTATTCATAATGATCTTTACCCTGGTAAAGGGTCAAATAAATTCAATCCCCCTCATTCCACAACCTGTTGAAATCAAACAATATAGCGGCATATTTACACTGCCAAAATCTGTAATCATAACTTATGACAAACCTGAGAGTCGGAACATCGCAGAAATGCTGGTAAAAAGACTTAATGCACCGACAGGGTATATATTAAAAACTCAACCGGGCAAAGCTGGGATCATTCAGCTAAATCTTTTGAATCCTTCTGATCCTATACTTGTTAGAGAGGGTTATACTCTGGAATCTTCTGGGAGGAATGTAATCATTTCTGCAAACCAGACAGCTGGTTTGTATTACGGAATTCAGACTTTCCTGCAGCTATTCCCAAAAGAAATTGAAAGTAAAACTGAAATAAAGGCAGATTGGGTTGTGCCCTCAGTTAAAATTAAAGATTATCCCCGTTTCGGTTGGCGGGGAATTATGCTTGATGTGAGCCGTCATTTTTTCTCAAAAGAAGATGTTAAAAAATATATTGATCAGATTTCCCGGTTTAAATTCAATACTTTCCATTGGCATCTTACAGATGATAATGGTTGGCGACTGGAGATCAAATCATTGCCCAAACTCACTGAAGTAGGAGCCTGGCGTGTCCCCAGGTATGGACGATTCGGCGAACTCTCCCCTCCCAAACCTGGTGAAACTGCAACAGATGGTGGTTTTTATACTCAGGACGATATCCGGGAGATTATTCAGTTCGCCCGGGAGCGTAATGTGACTATAGTACCTGAAATTGATATTCCTGGTCACAGTATGGCGCTTATTGCTGCCTACCCTGAACTGAGCTGCAATAAAGATCCTGAAACTAAGGTTAATCCAGGAACGAATTTTTCAGAATGGTATGGTAACGGGACATTTAAGATGAATATTGAAAATACACTCAATCCTTCGGACGAAAAAGTTTATGAGTTTTTAGATAAGTTATTTACTGAAGTAGCTGCTCTTTTTCCCTGTTCATATATCCATGTAGGCGGAGACGAATGTTATAAAGGGTATTGGGCGCAAGATAAAGGTTGTCAGGCTCTCATGAAAAAATTGAATATCAGGCATGTGGAGGATTTACAGGGATATTTTATGAATCGTGTGGAGGGTATCCTTAAAGCCAAAGGTAAGAAACTCCTGGGTTGGGATGAGATTCTTGAAGGAGGGATCTCTCCCGAAGCTACTGTCATGAGTTGGCGCGGCGTAAGGGGTGGTATTGAGGCTGCAAATTTAGGCCATGATGTTGTGATGAGTCCTACCACTTATGCTTATCTTGATTATCAGCAGGGTGAACCCACCATCGAACCACCTGTTTATGCCAGTTTGCGACTGAAGAAATGTTACAGTTTTGAACCTGTTCCTGAAGGTGTCGATGCAAAGTATATCCTGGGTGGCCAGGGAAACCTCTGGACTGAAAATATCCCTACTCTCCGTCAGGCTGAATATATGACATACCCACGAGGATGGGCTCTGGCAGAAGCATACTGGTCGCCAAAGGGGGCAAGAAACTGGGAGAGTTTTATTCATCGTGTTGAAAACCAATTTAGCCGTTCAGATATTGCAGAAGTGAATTACTCGCATGCAGTGTACGATGCTATCACAAAAACAAAATTAGTAAACGAAAAATTACAGATTGAAATGGAAACCGAAGCTCCTGGCGTAGATATTTATTATACCATTGATGAAACCATGCCCGACAATTACTCAATCAAATATTCAAAGCCTTTTGAACTTCCGGACGGCCCGGTCACCCTGCGTGTAATTACTTACAGATATGGTAAACCCATTGGCCATTTAATCATTTTAAAACAAGAGGATTTAAGGAAAAGATTGGGGAGGTAATCGGAAAGATTACTGCCCTCAAAAAAAGAATTGGAACAATTGTCTTGCGAATATTATTGAAATTCCTTCAGATAGATCAGTTCATTAGAAAATTGTTACTTAATTCTCAAATAAAATAGTAATAAAAATCTATCAAAGCTGATGTCCTAGTCGAGTTTTAACACAGCAAGGAATGCAGATTGAGGGACTTCCACATTGCCAACCTGCCGCATCCGTTTTTTCCCTTTCTTTTGTTTTTCAAGAAGTTTCCTTTTCCGCGTTATATCCCCTCCATAACATTTAGCAGTAACATCTTTTCGTACTGCCTTAACGGTTTCCCTGGCTATTACCTTGACCCCGATTGCAGCCTGGATGGCAATATCAAATTGCTGTCTGGGGATAAGTTCTTTCAGCTTTTCAGCCATTCGCCTTCCGAAACTATAGGCATTGTCCCTGTGAATAAGGGTCGATAATGCATCCACCATTTCGCTGTTTAATAAAATATCAAGTCTAACAAGATCCGCTTTTTTGTAATCAAGAGGGTGGTAATCAAAGGATGCATATCCTTTTGAAATACTTTTTAGTTTATCATAAAAGTCAAACACAATTTCAGCAAGCGGCATTTCAAATGTCAGTTCAACTCTGTTGCTGGTGAGATAGATCTGGTTTTTCAGAGTACCTCTCTTGTCAAGGCATAACTTCATAATTGATCCAACAAAATCCGCTTTTGAAATAACCTGGGCTGTAATGTATGGCTCTTCAATATGTCCAATATAACCGGGCTCAGGAAGTCCTGAAGGATTATGAACGTCAATAATTTCACCTTTTGTCCCGATCACCTTATACGAAACGTTTGGAACCGTGGTTATGACATCCATGTCAAACTCGCGATCAAGTCTTTCCTGCACTATTTCCATATGGAGCAACCCTAAAAAGCCACAACGGAAACCAAATCCCAGGGCAGCTGATGATTCCGGAACAAAACTGAGAGATGCATCATTCAGTTGTAGTTTTTCAATTGAAGCCCGAAGGTCTTCGTAATCATCCGCATCCACAGGATAGATACCGGCAAAAACCATAGGTTTTACATCCTGGAAGCCTGACACAGAGGCAAGACATGGTCTGTCAACATGAGTAATGGTGTCACCAACTTTCACTTCTTTTGAAGTTTTTATCCCTGAGATGATATACCCTACATCCCCGGCACTCATTACTTCCCTGGCCTCGGTATCTAGCTTTAAAACTCCGATTTCGTCGGCATTATATTCTTTTTTTGTATTAAAGAATTTTACCAGGTCTCCTTTTTTTATTGTGCCGTTAAATATTCTGAAGTAGGCATAGATCCCCCTGAAACTATTGAAAACAGAGTCGAATATTAATGCCTGAAGGGGTGCGTTTGGATCGCCCTCTGGTGAAGGAATCCTGGTGATGATTGCTTCAAGTATTTCGTCTACTCCAAGCCCGGTTTTTCCACTTGCTTCTATGATGTCTTCCCTCCGGCAGCCAATAAGATCAACGATCTGATCTTTTACATCCTCAGGCATAGCACTGTCCATATCCATTTTATTCAACACCGGGATTATTTCAAGGTTATGATCTATAGCCTGGTACAATACTGAAATCGTCTGCGCCTGAATACCCTGGGTAGCATCTACGATGAGAAGGGCCCCCTCACATGCTGCAATTGACCTTGAAACTTCATAAGAAAAATCTACATGGCCAGGTGTATCAATAAGATTTAGAACATATTTTTTTCCTTCCCTTGAGTAATTCATTTGAATCGCATGACTCTTAATAGTAATGCCCCTTTCTCTTTCGATATCCATATTATCAAGTACCTGGTTCTGAAAATCCCTTTCATTGATCGTCCCGGTTTTCATGAGCAACCTGTCGGCAATGGTACTTTTACCATGATCAATATGCGCAATAATGCTAAAATTTCTTATGTGGTCCATACACTGTGATCCCTGTAATTTGAATGTACAAAGATAATTAAATGGGAGAATTATAGGGGGATTTAGATGACAATTCAGATTCCCCGGCAAAAACTATCCGGGTAAAAGTCGGGTATATATTTTTTCGGACTTTCCTGTTAATTTATGCATTATATGATGTAAAAACTGATTACTCATGACCAAATAAGAGTTATTACATAGAAATTCATGTTAGTTAAATCTTTTCAGGAATTTTTTTGAAATTTGTAGCATAATACTATTAAGAAAAATGATTTATCATTTCCTGGACATATTGTTTGTTTGTTTCCATACTTTTTTGATCTTTTTTAATCTCTTTGGCTGGATATGGAAAAAAACAAGAGTCTTAAACCTCATTACATTATTATTAACGGGTGCTTCATGGTTATTCCTGGGCTTAATAGTTGGGACATTAGGATATTGTCCTCTGACAGACTGGCATTTTAGTATTTTAAATAAACTAGGGAATACCGACCTTCCGAACTCATATATAAAATACCTGACCGACAGGATCACAGGACTAAACATAAATGCAACTCTGGTTGATCATGCTACATTAGTTGCATTTCTTACAGCGTTGATATTCTCATTATTCTTTAATATCAGAAGTTTTGTAAAATTGAAAAAGGTGAGATAGAATATATAATCCTCAGTCGTGCATTGCTCATTTGGGTTTCCCTCTTTACAATCATGATACCCGGAGCTTTTAAGTCTAGTGTGTAATGGTGATGCGTCAGAGAAAGCCTATTTTGCAAAGGCTGCAACCTTTTCAAATAATTAATCTGCTTTATTAGCATTTATTGCCAGCCCATTTAAAGAATCAACAGCGTTCAGTAATACACTGTGAAAAGTATTCTTTTCAGCATCCTTGGATTTGAACGAGATTGGAATATAATGTTCCCCATAACCCTGTGCAATCCCATCCCTGTTAATTTTTTCTATCAGTACGGTTTGATTTTTCCCAATCATTGACTTATAATATCTGATTTTGTTTGCATCCGAGATCTCCCTGATTCGCTGGCTTCTCATGGTTTTTACTTTTTCCGGAACATGGTCTTCCATTCTCTCTGCACGTGTCCCTTTCCGCTTAGAGTACCTGAAAGTGTGAATATGGCTGAATTCGACATGATTTACAAGGCGACTGGTTTGTTCAAAATCCTGGTCACTTTCTCCTGGGAACCCAACAATGATGTCGGTGGTAAAATTAAAATCAGGATGTTCTTTTTTGAACCTTTCAACAATTTCCATAAATCCACTCACATTATACATTCTCCTCATTTTTAGTAAAATCGAATCAGAACCGCTTTGAAGACAGAGATGTAAATGGGGAGTTAATTTAGGATGATGAAAGAGTTCAGAGAAATCCTGTCCAAAACCATCCGGTTCAATGGAAGAAATTCTTACTCTGAAATCGCCTTGTACCTCCAGTATTTTTCGGAGCAGGTTTTCAAAGTTCAATCCATTATAGTTGTATCTCCCAATATTCACACCTGTTAATACAAGCTCCTTAAAACCATTATCTATTACTCTTTTTATATTATCAAGAATGTTTTCCGGTGGACGGCTTAATGCTCTTCCCCTGACTTTTGGAATTATACAGAAAGTACAGAAATTATCACATCCATCCTGGATCTTGATGGATGTCCTTGTATGCAGACTTTTATCAACAGTTTCAAATCCGAATACATTGGCAGGGAACTGGTTCGGATGAATAATTTCTCCCCTATAGTGACTGTCAATTATTGAATATATGTTGCTTTTATGCTCATTATCGACAACATATGTAATATTCTCATTACTTTCCAGAACATCTCTGGAATTATTCACCATGCAACCTGCCACCACTAATATTGATCCCGGGTTTCTATTGATAGCCTGGTTAATAATATTCCTCGATTTCTGATCACTCTGATTTGTTACAGTACAGGAATTAATTATATATACATCAGCTTTCTCTCCAAATCCGACAACCTGATATCCTCCGTTATGAAATTCCGTTACCAATGCATCGGTTTCATATTGGTTCAATCTACATCCCAGGGTTTTAAAACTAACCTTTTTCATGAGCATCTGTTAAAGCTAATTATTTGGTTTCGAGGAATAATTATGCACAAAATCGTTTCAACAAGTATTGACCTTAATAATTTTACTTTTCTTTATAATTAAAATCCATGCATGGGTTCTTCATTTAGAAATATACTTCAGTAAAAATATGTGCATTTGATAATCCTTTTCCCCTTAGGATATCAATAGAATCAAAAATCATACTACTGTTCCCACAAAGAAAAACCCTTATTTCTTTATCAAGCTCGAGATGTTCCAGATATCCGGTTAA
Organism: uncultured Bacteroidaceae bacterium; assembly: GCA_964553465.1. Classification (GTDB taxonomy): domain Bacteria; phylum Bacteroidota; class Bacteroidia; order Bacteroidales; genus CAZKMG01. The sequence goes on along the minus strand of CAZKMG010000031.1, from coordinate 4,821 downwards.
CCTTCCATGGTAATCTCCCTTGTCATCCCTGGAAGTGCATGTTATATAATGCCCATTCGTATAAGTTTCCTTATCATAGGTCTCATCCATTGTCTTGATTCCATGAATTATAGTATACCGGGCCTCAGGAAAACTTTTTACAAAACTATGAAAGGGGGCTATACCTGTTCCGCTTGCAATAAACAATAAATTTTGTAAACCAGGAGGTTGTACATTTGTCATGAAAAATCCAAATGGTCCGTTTACTTCCAAATAATCACCCGGATTAAGATTATGTAACTCCTTACTAACCAAGCCATTTTCAACTTTGCGTACAAGGATCTCAAGAAAATCTTCGTCTTTCCCGCTATATACTGAATACTCCCTGGCATCAATCCTCCCATGAATTCCTACTACAAGATGCTGACCCGGTCGGATATTCATTCCCTCTTTTGCAAACCTCACCACATAAGTCGCAGCAGTAAGATCTCTTATTTCACTGACCCTGTATGGCTTTACCATGGCTTGTATCACTGGATTATTTATCATGTTTCAAGGAATGCAAAGGTAAACAATTATAAATTTATTATGATAAACGTTTTTTTGATTAAAGGGTTCAAAATAGAAAGATATGCTTAAAAACCTAATTTATCTGATCATTCATTTGTAACTTTATGAGAGGACCATAACTGGTAACATATTCCCTTTTGAAATTAATATTTTGTATATGAATAAGAAAAATTTCCAACCGGAGAGCCTTATGATGTCTTACGGATATATACCTGAGCTTTCAGAAGGCGCTTTAAAGTGTCCAATTTTTCAGACTTCAACATTTACTTTTAAAACAGCTGAAGAGGGAAAGGCTTTTTTTGAAGTTGCATATGGGCACCGAAAGAAATATCCAACTGAAGAATTGGGACTCATTTACAGCCGTCTTAATAATCCTAATCTTGAAATTCTTGAGAATAGGCTGAAACTATGGGATAAGGCAGAAGATTGTGCCGTGTTTGATAGTGGTATGTCAGCAATTTCAACCATAATGCTGGAATTTTTAAAGCCCGGGGATGTTTTGCTTTTCAGTTCGCCTTTGTATGGTGGAACAGATTACCTGATAAAATACATATTACCAAAATTTGGAATAGAAGTTGTTGGCTTCAAAGCCGGTTTACCGAAAGAAAAAATACTTGATATACTTAATAATACAGGGAAAACGGGAAACCTTGCCCTCATTTTCATGGAAACGCCCTCTAATCCCACCAACGAACTTATTGATATTGCTGAATGCAGGGAAATTTCAACCATGTTTTCATCAAAGGATAAAGAGGTGCTTGTAGTGGTTGATAATACATTTATGGGACCTCTCTGGCAGCATCCATTGGAATTTGGGGCTCATCTGGTTGTTTATTCAGCTACCAAATATATCGGGGGACACAGTGATGCCATAGCTGGAGCTTGCCTGGGACCATCTGCATTGATCACAAGGATTAAAACACTGAGAACGTTTTTAGGTAATATGGCCGGACCCTGGACAGGTTGGCTTTTGCTGCGAAGTCTTGAAACACTTAAAATGAGAATGGAAGCTCAAGCTGCTAATGCAATAAAGGTGGCCGAATTTCTGAATAATCATCCTCGGGTAGAGAAGGTTAATTATCTGGGATTTATTACTGAAGATGAACCTGTAAAATTGGCTTTACTTAAAAAACAGTATTCATCTTACGGTGCAATGATATCTTTTTATATTCAAGGGGGAGAAAAAGAAGCATTTAACTTTCTTAATCGCCTCCGATTAATAAAGATGGCTGTAAGTTTAGGTAGTACTGGCAGCCTTGCTGAGCACCCTGCATCCATGACGCATAGTGATATGTCTTCAGACGACAAAAATGAATTGGGTATTACTGCAAATCTTGTTCGGATATCAGTGGGAGTAGAAAATTTTAGAGATCTTATTTGGGATATTAAACAAGCTCTCGATGTTGATACGTGAAACCTCTGTTCCAGGAAATTAATCAAATGTACCATTCAAAAAGTAAAGCTATTATATTGAATTATCCAACATTTTTTATTTGCAATTAGATTTTATCAATCTTGAGTATTATATTTGTGTTAACTCCTTGAAGCAGAAAGATTTTAATAATCTCTCCTCATCTTTCACAAATTAATATAGATGACAAAAAAATGATCATATTTGTATTTACTAATCAATGCTATTCTTTATGGAAAAAACTAGTAAAAAGAAAATGGAAAATGGTTCATTGGCCGCGAAAATTTCAACTCCTGCTTCTACCGTAAAAAAACCTGGACAAAAAAGAAAAACTACTTCCTCACCAGCTAGAAAAAAAAGAGTTTATAATCGCCCAACCCTCAAGACAAAAGCCTCTGAATCTGGTTCTTTAGAGAAAAAGCGTGTCCGTAATCCAACTGTTTTATCTGTAAAAAAAACTCTCTCCTCTAAAAAAGCGGAAGTGGTTAAAAAAACTGTGGTTGCTCCTTCCTCCTTATCAACTCCTGCTGGTTATGATAGCAATAAGTCTGCTCAGGAAAAGAAAACCAAAAACCAAGATGAGCGTAAACTGAATCCCAAAAAGCCGGATTCAATTGTTAAAGATAAAAGGATGGGTGAAAAATCTGCTGAGAAGAAACTGGATAAAACAGCCAAAAAGGCCAGAAAACTTATTAAAAAAATAAAAAAGACAAAAAAGGGAAAGGGTGGAAAGAAAAAAATTAAATCGCTTAAGAAAAAATTTAATAAATTATTAATGCTTCTCATAAGTAAGCGGTTAAAACTCAAAAAATCCTTGAAATAATTAAGAAAACTCCGGATAAAATGAATAGTTTCTTCTGACACTTTTAATTCTGTGTATTGTGAAAAAGATTAATTGGGGTATAATAGGTTGCGGAAATGTAACAGAGGTAAAGAGTGGTCCTGCATTCAACCTATGTGAGAATTCCAAACTTGTTGCAGTAATGCGACGGGATGCACAAAAGGCAAAGGATTATGCCAGAAGGCATCATGTTCCTAAGTGGTATGATGTTGCAGAAAACCTGATTCATGATCAGGAGGTGAATGCAGTTTATGTTGCAACACCTCCTGACACTCATGCTGAGTATGCCATAAAAACGATGAGGGCGGGTAAACCTGTTTACGTTGAAAAACCTATGGCACTGAATACCAGGGAATGCGAAGAAATGTTAAAAGTAAGCAGGGAAACAGGCCAGTTACTATTTGTGGCATATTACAGGAGGGCACTACCATACTTTTTAAAAATCAAGGAATTTATTGAAAATGGGAAAATAGGTAAGGTATTTCAATGTAACCTAACTCTCCATAATCCGGCTAAAAATGAGGAAATTAGTGGTTCAAAGGAGTTGGGCTGGAGGGTTAATCCAGTCATCTCAGGAGGTGGACATTTTCATGATCTTGCCTCTCACCAGATTGATTTGCTTGAATACTTTTTTGGAGAAATTGAGGATGTTTCTGGATTTGCCACAAACCGTTCCGGGTATTATGTACCAGAAGATAATGTTGTGGCATCCTTCAAATTTAATTCCGGTGTATCAGGCACTGGGTCATGGTGTTTTACTACACCTCAGATACTTAAGAAAGATAGAACGGAAATCTTTGGATCCAAAGGTAAAATTACCTTTACATTTTTTGATAAACCTGAATTCATTATTGAATCTGTAAACAATTCTAAACACTTCCACATTCCACATCCAACACATATCCAACAACCATTAATTAATCTGATTGTGAAGCATATTTCCGGGACAGGGATCTCTCCGAGTACAGGCTCATCAGGGATCAGAGCAACCATTATGATAGATAAAATTCTCGGAATTAAATCTTGAGTCCCTAAATCGTGCTGATCTTTTATCCTGAATTCAGGAATGCTATATAACCTGTTTTTTACATCTTTATAATATATATTTTTGAAAAATGTTTTAAATCTAATTTAATATTAATCAGGTGAGAAAAATTATTCTTTTAATATTGTTGACAGGAGTTATATTCACCTCCTGTATGAACAAAGAAAAATCGGCTGAAATGAAAAATCCCTTACTTTCAGAGTTTAAGACTCCCTTCCAGGTACCCCCTTTTGATCAGATAAAAACTTCTGATTATATTCCTGCAACCCGTGAGGCAATCAAAATCAGTGAACAAGAAATTGAAAAAATTGTTGAAAATCCAGAACCTCCTGATTTTCAAAACACTATTGTAGCATTAGAGCATAGTGGGTCCTTACTGGACAAGGTTCAAGGAGTATTCAACAACCTGAATAGTTCACTCACATCCGACACTATGCAGGAGATTGATGCAACCCTGGCTCCTGAAATTTCAGCACATTTTGATGGAATCAAACTTAATACAGCATTGTTCGAAAAAGTTAAAACAGTATATGATAAGATCCATTCTCTATCCCTTTCTAAAGAAGATTCAATACTACTGGATGAAACTTACAAGTATTTCGTTCGGGGAGGTGCAAATTTGACTCCGGAAGATAAAGAAAAAGTGAAAAAAATTAATGAGGAGTTATCCTTGCTATCTATTAAATTCTCCCAGAATGTACTTGGAGAGACCAATAATTTTAAGCTTATAATCGACAGGAAAGAAGATCTTGCAGGATTACCCGAGGCGAATATATTTACAGCTGGGGAAACTGCAAAAGAGTCAGGGTTGGAAGGCAAATGGGTATTTACTGTTCAAAAGCCGAGTATGATCCCATTTCTGACCTATGCTGATAACAGAGTGCTTCGTGAAAAACTTCATAAAGCCTATACAAATCTGGCAAATAACGACAATGAATTTGATAATAAAGAAGTTACCAGCAAAATGGTTGCTTT
>CAZKMG010000030.1:0-16860 GCA_964553465.1 uncultured Bacteroidaceae bacterium | reverse complement strand
AATCCCTTTCCGAAGAAATAGAGGATGAAGGTATTGAATCCAAAGTTGGAGAATATGGGATGGTCTGGCTTGGTAATATTGTTCTCTTGTTCGGGATTTTATTCCTAGTTCAACTCTTTAAAAACCAGCAATATATTTTATTTTCAAGTATTTTTGGATTCGCTTCAGTTGCAGGTATCTACCTTTTGGGTTACTTGATACGACATTCTTATACTTATATGTCTAATCTTTTTACCTATAATGGTCATTTACTGCTTTTTCTTGTTACTTTAAGAATGCACTTTACTTCTTCAGATCCATTAATCCGCAATAAATATCTCGGACTATTCTTTCTTTTAATGGTAATCGGTACGCTGATCTACCTGGCCTATCGAAAAAAATCACAATTGCTGACGGGAGTTGTTTTGATTATGATTTTGATAACAGCTATAATAAGTAACTCCGCTCCTTTCATGCTTTCTCTTATGATATTTATTTCTGCATTTTCAGTATTTTTCGTTTACAGGTTTGGTTGGTGGAACTTACTGATTGTGTCAATATTTATAGTTTATATAACCTTCCTTAATTGGACATTCAGCAACCCTTTTATTTCACAATCTCTAAAAGTAGTTGAATCTCATCAGTATGGATATATGTACCTAATAATTTGTGCTTTTATTTATTCAATGCTTGCTTTGATTCCTGCAAAAGATAAGGTCCAGGAGCATTTACTAAACGCTTCAATTATCCTTAACGGTCTTGGATTTTCAATTATCCTTGCCATTATTATAGCGACTTTTTTTAAAGACAATTATTATTTCCCACTTGGTCTTATTTCTGCCTTAGGTATTGCTTACTCTGCGCTTCTTCAATCTCGGGGAGTTTGGAAGTTATCTGCTGCCTTATACGGATTATATGGATTTGCGGTACTTAGTATTACTATTGCCGGTATATTTAAATTTCCCCTTGCATTTCTTTTACTTGCGATACAAAGTTTCTTAGTAGTGTCAATGGCTCTCTGGTTTCGTTCAAGGTTTATTGTTTTTATGAATATTATTATGTTCATTGGACTTTTAATAGCATATATTGTCTTTCCCAAACCTGTCAATAGCATTGATTTTACATTCACAATAGTTGCTTTTATTACTGCAAGGGTTATGAACTGGAAAAAAGATAGACTGGAAATAAAAACAGAAATGATTCGAAACACATATCTTTTAGTTGGATTTATTATGACCCTTGTCAGCTTACATCGCGCAGTGCCTGATAATTATATCACCTTTTCCTGGACTATGGCAGCAGGAATGTTTTTTCTCTTAAGTATATTGCTCCGAAATGTCAAATACCGTTGGCTTGCCATTTCAACAATGATAGTAACTGTATTTTATTTTTTCCTTTTTGACTTGAGACAAGTTAGCATCGGATACAAAATAATAGCGCTTCTCTTTCTTGCCATAATTTCACTAAGTTTCTCAACTTTTTATGCTAAACGATTGAAGAAAAAAAAAGACAATTAACACAGAGCATAGCTAATTAGTTTCAGAAAGAATAAACTGGCCAAAAACATTTTTATTTAGGGAGATTCGCATAATTGACTCATTTGAAAAAAATCTGGTGATCCTCACGCATTCCTGCCCGATCTTTTCGTTTGAAGTTCGTGGTGATATGCTGGCTGGTACACCACTTCCGGTTGGCATTGGTAACATAGATGTCATCTGCAGAGATATGAGTGATCTTTCCAAAGAACGTACGGCTGTACCTTATCGAGTCGATGAACCGGTTACTCTCGTTAAAGGGATCAAAGCCAATATGATCGATGAAGTTGGTCCCATCAAACTGGATCATGTTTACCTTCGCTCCGAACTCTACCTGCTTAACTTCCTTACCCTGACGATGGGACACACATAACTCTTAGAGATAAATACGATTCTGCCCGGTACACTTTTGCCTGTTTCGAGGATCTTCGTTTGTTAAGCTAATACCTTTCGGATCACCTTTCTGCTCTGGTGATACTTTTCAGGGAACTTTAACCAGATACTTTATTGATCTTCAATCTTATCCTGCTCCTCAATAAGTTTATTCAACAGGTACAGCAAGCTTCTTGTCAGCTTCGTTGTTTCTTTTCAGGGCTTCTTGCACATTCGCATGTAGATAAAATACTTCGCCTTCTGTTTCAGGTACTTCGTACTGGGTGTAGGTATCTTTAGATACTTGCAAGTCAGTTTCATCTGACCATACATCTACTCAACACTTTCCCACAAAAGTTACACGTTGGTTGGATAACGGATATATGACTCATAACAGGTTACATCCTCCAGAACTACATTGAGATGGTCAATAGAAGGCTTTCAGGTCTTGGCCAGGACTTCCTGTATGATCAGGATATTGAGTCTCCTGGCTAACTGGGTCCTGATCCTGCTGATGATCATATAATCAGGTAACTTATCAGGTCCCAGAAAGATCCCACAGAACATCTGGTATTGTATGCCTCCGTTCAGGTGTTCATAAAGTTTCCTGTCTGATAGTCCCGTGTAAGCTTTCAGGAACATTAGGGCCAGCTTACTCTGAGGACTGAATATTACAAAACGACCTTTGCGCTGTTCCTTTAATTTCAAGAATTTGACAAGTTCCTTCCATGGAATGGCCTGATAGATTTTACCCAGTTTCGATCCCTGAAAACTGTTCCATCAAAGAGAAAACTCTTTTTGTGGAGAAATAAATGAAATATCTGTAGTAGATTCGAAGATTCGTTGTAATTTTCTCATGCTATTTTAAGAATTACCCCGATTTCTCGCCCGTTAAGCTAATTTCGGGGTTTTTCTATAAATTCACATGAGATCTAATTATTTATCAATCAGAAGTTTTCAATATTTACGAACATCCCTTATTAAAATAAAAGATTAAACATCCTTATTTTAATATGATTTTGTTGACACTTCATAAATACTCTAACTATTTTTTTTTCTTTTCAGGTTTCCAGTCTATCAGAAAACCCACGCAACCGAAGTAGTTCTCAATTATATTTTTTTCTGCTTCCTTAGCAACCACGGTAACTTCAACCATGATCCTTCTCGTATACTCAATTGACATCTCAATACTTTCGGTATATTCATCTTTAGAGTTATCATAAATCACTTCCCTGGTCTCGCCATCTATCAATATAAATCTAACCGGTTTGAATAAATCTGTTGCACAGAATATGATATTATATTGTCGCCCACCGTAAAATATAACACTATAAATGAGCTTATCCCCATATCCGATAATATTACTCCGGGATTGACTGTCCATTTTATAATAAGGTCCAGCGTATTGCATGCATTCACCATAAAGGTGAAATTTCTTGCAATTCTGTCCATGTATAGCTGCTGTATTAATTAGGCTCAGAAAAGAAAGTATCAGAATAATTATGTATGGTTTCATATTATTAAATTGAATGATGGTAAATTAATAATCTACAATTGTTGACCTAATTTGAATAATTTTGTGTTTGAGAGATGAATAATTTTTTTCATCCATATTGAGTTTCCCTCCTCCAAGAATTGAAATTTTTCCTTTCTCGGTTTCAGAAATTGTCGTTTTTGAACTTTTTAGCTCCAAATCATTGTAAATTACTTCTATTTGATCCAGGTAATTCAGAATACTTACAACATTTTCATCCTTGGGTGCATTTTTTGTCCTTTCAAATAAGTTATCGAGAGGATATTTCATTCTACTGATAAGTTCAATTACCGGATCCCCAGGTGAATAGGTATTTACTGATTTCAAAGCAAGGTACAGGCTTTCTATATAGGCACCTGTCGATACAAATGCAAGTGTATTCTCCCTTCCTCCTGTTTCAAGGAATTCCAGCATGTTACTAAATGCTTCATTTGAAATATTCAACAGCGAGTCCATGTTTCCTGTATTGACTTTTGCCCTTTCTAATAGCAATTCAAAAACCGAGGATGAAATTCCCGTCTCATTACTTAATGTTCTTATCGTTTCAAGAAATTCTACTGTCTCTGTAGATCTTCCACATAAAGCTGAGTAAGCCATATCTGTTATATAAACACCAAGATTCAGGGCCTGAGCTCTCAAACCCAGGTATTTACCGCTATTTTCAGCGGGATTTAAAATGGCTGAATTAAACTTAATATTGGCATTCTGAATCTCTTCAAGTATTTCACCTGGCGAAGGCAACAGATATAGAACAGTCTCCTGGAGTCTACTGGTTGTATCCGTTTTTCCAACCTGTTGTTTCATGTTTTCAGCTTTGTCTTTCTTATGCACACAGGTGCAAGAGAAAGAACCAAGGAATATGCTGGTTACAGCTATAAACCAAAAGATTTTTATTAAACTGTTCATTTTATTCATTTTTTTATTGTTATTATTAAATATGATTTATTTAAAGTGAACATTCGTTGTATGCTATCGTTGTGAAAATTTGTAGTGAACATTTGTAGTAATTGGGTTGGTAAGGGTCATTAAAATTCATTGTATATTTTTTATTTTATACCTAATGACTTAACTATTCAGCCATGAACAAGCTCAGGACACTTCTAACTATTTGAAAGGTGATGCCTTTTGTTATACCTGCCCTGTAAAAATGCAATGATCTTTCTGAGCAGATCAGATACCAGGTTAAAGTATAAAACGAGTGTCATCAGCCAGATCACTGAAGTATTAAACCACAATGTATTAAACTCCATTGATCCGATTCGTTTTGTACCTGAATAAAACCGGGATCTCCCGAACTTTGATTGAGGATACTGGTATATCGGTGTATCCATACGCACCAGTTTGCCTCTGTTCACGGTAATTTTTGTCATCTCATTGGTGTTCAGAACCAGCTCGGCAATGCTCTTGTTATAATTCATTTTCCTGATTTTAATAAGATCCTCCCTGGTCATTCCAAGTTTTAACAGGCATTCAATGACCATATCTTTCCGTTTTTCAAGTATTTTGGTCTTTTCTATTAACCTGGATTTCCAGTCTGATAATAAATTTCTTAAACGGTTGATATCGATGCTGCTGTTAAGGTTGCGTATGTTAAAATCAGGGATTTCCTTCCGTATTTCCTCATCATAACTATTGATAGTATTCCGGATCAAAAAAAGCGTTTCCGTTGTCCTGGATGAATTCGGATCCTTCCCGGCAAGCTGCTGATAATCGCTGATTTTATTGAATAGTTCGGGAATAATAAAATTAATTTCCCAGGATGCATTAGCAGATTCCCTGTCCACCCGATAAAAATGCCGCTGGTATCCGTTATTCATAAACTGGTTCACGATCAACGCCTCATATGCCCATCTGGATACCATCAAATCTCCAACAACAGGTACATACTCACCCGAAGATAAGCTGTAATGCAATTTATCGTATTTTACTATAACTCCAGCTAACAGGATAAGTGGAACAAGTATGAAAGGAATAGTAATATAAATAGCGACAGCTGATTTCAGGGCGGAAGAAATGTTTAATCCAAGTATAATTGCAAAACATCCCGTTGAGAAAAGCACCAGCCAGTAAGAAAAAGTCATCGCTTTTATTTCAAGAATATTATTACCAATTATAACAAAAAGAAAAACCTGTAATGCAGTAAGAGCCAGGAAGAAAGATACTTTTGAATTAATATAGGCGGTCCTGCTCAGATTCAGGAATTTCTCCCGTTCAAGGATTTTCCTGTCCTTGAATATGTCTTCCGCACTGATTATCAAACCAGTAAAGAGGGCAACAATAACACTCATAAATATGTATGCAGGCAAGTTAACATTATTTATGAATAAATATTCCCTTGAATTACCAGACGTACCACTTACATATTTTGTAAAAAAGCTTAAAACTGCGGCAAGAAAAGGAGAAATAAGGAGTGAGAATAACACATACTGTTTGTCAGCGAGTTTACTTATAAAATTTCGTTTGCTGTAAGTTATAAACTGGCTTATATGTCTTGGTACACTGAATCTCGTGGAGGGTAATGCGGTAATAATTCTGTCTGCAGGACGGGTAATTTGAAAGTTCTCCAGGAATCTTTCATACCATTTTTCAGGGGTAATAATTCTTTCTGCCGTAAATTCACCAAATTCATTGACGTGCTTTGCTTCAACCACTTCAAGGATTTCATCCGGCCTTATGTTTCCACAATATGGACACTCAATATCTTTTGCACCAATCCTGTTCGCTATGTTCTTAAAATAAGATATTGAATCCAGGGGATCGCCGAAATATACCGGATAACCACCTATATCAAGAACCAGAAGCTTATTAAGCATCTTAAACAATTCCGGGGACGGCTGGTGAATAGTTATTATGACAACCCTTCCCTGGAGGGTCAATCCTTTTAGCAATTGCATTACATTTTCTGAATCCATGGAGGACAATCCGGTGGTTGGTTCATCAGCGAACAATACTAAGGGTTCCTTTACTAATTCCAGTGCAATATTAAGCCTCTTTCGCTGACCTCCGCTAATAAATTTGTTTAATGGGGAACCTACCTTAAGATCTTTTATATGGAAAAGGTCCAGTTGGTTCAGCACTCTGTAAACCGTTTCCTCTATCTGTTTATTCTCCTGGCCGCCGAGACATAATTTTGCATTATAAAACAGGTTGTCATAAACTGTCAGTTCTTCGATCAGGAGGTCATCCTGCGGAACATATCCAATCAGCCCTTTTAAATCCTTTCTGCCCGGATAAAATTCATGCCCATTAAACAGGATCTTTCCGCTTTTAAGCTTATGAGCACCGGTCATGACTTTTAACAATGTTGATTTACCTGCCCCGCTTCCTCCCATAATTCCGGTCAGACTTCCGGATTCCGCTGAAAAGCTGAAGGGATGGATACCCCCCTTACCCTTCATAAACATAAACTCAATATTTTCAACCTCAAGTGAAATTTTCTCATAATTGCCTTTACTGAGAAAAGCTGCTTCAATATCGCTCAAATAAACTGGTGAAATATTTTCACCCTTCATTGAAGTCCCCGCTGCGAAAATGTAGATATGACCGGAAAGAATTTGTTCTCCTCCAAGCATTAACCTGTCATTACCTGTATAATAAAAGATTATCAGTCCGGCCTGTTTTAATTTTAGAAAAAAAAGTTGTCCCCTCAGATGTTCTTTATGGATATGATTAATCCTTGAGAAATCAATCCTCCCTTCATTACTCATTACAACTAATCTATCCCTGCTAGAAATATTAAAGAATTTACCGTTTATAAACAAATTACAGTTAGTATATTCGTTGTCTTCAATCCTGAGGTAATCAGCAATAGTTTTGACAGTATCGGATATCGTTTGCCTGAATTCACCTGTGGAGTCCAGCTTATTTTCAAAGTGTCTTGAAAATTGTAAAAGACTGATAAGCACTATAAATTTACTCCTGACGGGAAGTTCACTGTTTATTTCATTACAGATTGTCAGAATCTTGACTGATAAATAGGATGTCCTTTTTGTTTCATTAAATCCGGCAGACGCGCTGAGCTTATTTATTTCAGTATCAAATAAAATAAGAGCCTGTTCTATAATTTTCTTATTAAACTGGATTTTGAGAAAAGCTTCGACAAAATTTCTTGAAAGAATATGTGAAATATCTTTGTTAAGGCTTGCGAGAATGGCAAACAATTTCATTAAGGCTGTTAACAATGACTCCGTCATATTCTCAAACTTAATTATTAATAATTATCAAACTAATTAACACTTTAATTTGCTCATTCAACTATCTGTTTGGAAAAAACCATTCTTATAGAAATAGTGTTATCAGAATTATGCAAAATGGTTACCCTACCTCCATGTAATTTCATAATCTGCTTTGCCAGCAACAATTCTATCTGGGTAACGGAATCAAATACCATTTCATCATCTGAAAAAAATCTCTTCAGGTTGATGAGCTGAATTTCAGAACCCAGGTAATTGATTTCAATATATCTCTCCCCATTATTCTCGCATGCAAAAATTTTTATTGACGAATTTAGTTCAGTGCTACTAACAGAATAATAAATAAGACTTGTTAAACAACATATTAAAAGTTCATTATCACCATTAATTATTACATCATTTCCATTCTTATCCATTTCTATTAATACTCCAGCCTCATCTATGAGATTCTTTTTTTCGATTATGCTTAATTCAATAATATCTTTTAGAAAAATTTCTGTCATTCCAATGGATTGAGCTCCATCATTTATACGGGCTAGCTGGCTTGCCGCATAAGAGAAAGCTTCAAGTTTGGATGCAGCAGAATCAAGATAATTTATTAGTTCCAACAATTCATCTGCTTCAATTTTATCCTTAAGTACATGAACAGTGCTCATTATCTTGTTTATAGGGTCCCTTATTTCATTACTTAGGGTGCCCAGGAACTTTGTTTTTGATTTATCAATCTCGAGGAGCTCGCGATTTGTCTTCTCAAGTTTCATTAACATCTTCCTGTTGGTTTCTCTCAGTTCGTAAACTTCAAGTGCTTTATTAAGCGCAAACCGGACCGCTGTGGAATCAAATGGTTTATTAAAATATCCATAAATCCGGCCCTTGTTTATCAGATCAACAACTGTATCATAATCAGAATAAGCTGTAATGATAAACCTCATGACATCCGGGTGTTTTTCCTGAACTTTCTCCATTAGTTCAGTCCCGGACATTCCGGGCATACGCTGGTCAGATATGATGATTTCAAATTTACGTTTGTTGAGAAGCTCAAGTCCCTCCTCTCCTGAATGAGCGAGAAGTACATTATATTCAGTCTCAAATGTCGCCTCAAACAGGATCAGGTTCGCTTCATTGTCGTCCACATATAAAACATTCGTTTTTAAATTTTCATTTTTCATTTACTCCCTCCAAATTATTATGTTTCAAACCATTAAAATACATATCACGAAATTATATCAATTATTTGTAATCTCAGTTAATGTATTTTTCAATAGCACCAATTAACTGTGGTGACCAGATGGGTTTTGTCAGGTAGCCGTCAAAGTATTTTATCTGCTCGTTATCACTTTCCTTTTCAAATACAAAAGCTGTCTGTGCTATGATAGGTATCCGGCTATTCAACTTCTTAATTTCTTTTGAAGCCTCAATCCCATCCATTCCCGGCATTAATATGTCCATCAGTATAATATCCATATTCTGTTTATTTTTCATGAGTTCAATCGCTTCAATGCCATTTTTAGCCCATATTACTTTGATTTTAGTCGGTCTCAGAACTTCCTGTAAGTAAATGAAATTTGACTCAACATCTTCAACTATAAGAACACACCTGTCTGACCAGTCTTTTGATTCTGCTGACGCAACTTTTGCTTTTAAAGATTCTTCAGCAGGTTTCCCAACAACCGTGTACGGCAATGTGAATAGAATCGTTGTGACTTCTCCAGAATTTAAATCTGCACGGATATCACCTTCAAGTAACCTTACCAGGCTTTTTGAAATGGCCAGAAGTAACATTGAACCGCTTAAGGATTGATTATCCGAATCTGATAATTTATCATTGTGCTTTAATATGGTATCAATCTCATCTCTTGACATTTCCTGACCTGAATACTTTATATAAAACTCAAGCAGATCACTACCTGTTATATTATACCCGATTTCAATCGTGCCAGAAAAAATAAAACTCAAAGCAATCTCAAACAGGTTATCAATGACCTGTTTTAATCTTCCAGGATCAGTAATTATTGTAATACCACTCCCTTCTAATTCACTATTAAGGATTATTTCTACATCAGCCTTTCCTGTTTCTTCCCTTCTGATCTTGAATTCATCCAGTAAATTTCCCATCATTCTATTTATATTACATTCTGAATAGGCAATTGCCAGCTGACCAGATTCAATCCTGGAAAGGTCTGAAATGTTTTTTATAAGCAATAACAGGTAGTTACTGCTGGAATTAATATACCGTATATATAATTCTTTTGACTCTTCAGAAAGCTTTTTATTTTTTAATAGTACGGAGAAACCCGCAATTGTTGTTAAAGGGATTCTTATCTGGAATAATAAATAGGCGAGAAACTCAGAATCAAACCTGCCTTCCGGTGCTTTGGCAGATACTATTTTAGAAATTTTTTTCTCGATTACCATTGAAGTATTCTTCTCAAAGACATAGAATCCAAAAACTATCACGATTGCAGCAATTAAAAATCTTTTAAAGATTTCATAAGAAGGGATACCTGTGATAAGCGCTTCAGGAAATGTGACATTTAAATCCGAAAACAGGTATAAGTTCAGAGCATCTATAAGGTAAATTACCAGACTTATACCAATTGAGATGAGTAAAACATTATATTTTTTAATCATGTGATAATCGATTTAATTTTAATTTACTTATTTTATTTATTTAGTTATATTACATAGCAACCCGGGCAATTTCGTGAAGCACAATTATGCCATTGATCCTGCCATTCCCACTCTTTTATAACATTTAAGTACATCAGTTCTTTCCTTTTGTATTTTGTAATTTTCATTTTGCACTTAGCCTATTCCTTCTTGCCAGCTGCCTTTTCAATTTTAACTTTTGATATTTGACATTTCCATTTTACCTATTGACTATTACCTAATGCATATTGCACTTTACACTTTGCCATTTGCAATTTTCAATTTGCCTGTTGCTAATCACCTGTTGCCTTTTTAATTTTGACATTTACAATTTTCATTTTGTACTTTGCCTAATCTCTCTTGCTTGCTGTCTTTTTAATTTTAACTTTTGATGTTTGAAATTTGCCTTTTGCACCTTATTCTTTTGCATTTTGCATTTTGCACTTTGACTTTTAACTTTTAAATCCTCTCTCCGCCATCTGGAAATAAAACTTCTCTTTTCCTGGAAAGCAACTTAAAAATATAACCTTAGCTGACATAATACTAATTAATTTAATTGTCAGATTCTAATCCCCAGAACTGTAACATCATCTGTCTGCTCAGAATCACCTTTCCATTCTTTAAAATGCCGGTTCAGCAATTCTTTTTGAACGGGCATTGGTTTTTTATGAATCGTTAAAAGCATTTCCCGGAACTTATGCACCTTGAACTTTGAGTCTCTTTCCCCTCCGAACTGATCGGGATAACCGTCTGTAAACAGGTATATTGTATCACCTTCAGACAGGTCAAATTGTTTCAAAGAAAAATTCTTCATTAATTGAAATTGCCCTACCGGCATCCGGTCTCCTTTCATAATTGACAGGTTATTATTACGGATTAAATACAGGGAATTAAAAGCCCCGGAAAATTGGAGTCGCTTCATATTTCTGTTAATAGAAATGATCACTCCGTCCATTCCATCATGTACCTCTTTCACAATACCTTTTTGTCCCAGGGTATTAATGATTTTTTCCCTTAACCTGTTAAAGATCTGATCAGGTACACTTATTCTTTCCGAAATTACCGTTTCATTCAGGAACGTGATACCCAGCATAGTCATTAAAGCCCCGGGCACGCCATGCCCTGTACAATCCATTATTGCAAAAATAATTTTGTCAGGGAACTCAAAAGACCAGTAAAAATCACCGCTGATAATATCTTTTGGTTTAAATAGCAGAAAGTAATCCTGGAACACTTTCAATGATTCATACTCTGACAGAAGGACAGCCTTTTGAATTTTCTTAGCATATTTTAAACTGTATGTTGTTAATTTATTTTTGACTTCCAGGTCTTTATTATATTGTTCAATAATATCTCTGGATTTTTTAAGCTCAAGATGAAGAGATACCCTGGATAATAATTCCTGCTTATTAAATGGTTTATGTATATAATCCACTGCCCCAAGGTCAAATCCCTGAATGGTGTAATTTATATCTGTATTGGCAGTGAGAAAAATAACAGGTATATTTTTATGTCTTATATCAACCTTAAAAATTCTGCATACTTCGAATCCATTCATTTCCGGCATCATCACATCAAGCAGAATCATGTCGAAGTCTTTTTGTTTTATCCAATCAAGGGCATGCTTTCCATCCAAGGCGAATTCGATGCTATACCCTTCATTATTTAGTAAATTTCCTAATACCTGCAAATTCTTAGGATTGTCGTCGACCATTAAAATTACTCCTTTATTTGATCCTGCTTTCAGAGGTTTTGTTTCCATAATGAGCTATATGCTATTTCAACGTAAATCGTTAGAAAAATTTAACACCAGGACGCAAGTGAGATTATTTTATAAGCGCTATGATGTCGTGACGACTTTGCGTACTCACTCTTTTCCTTAAACATGTGTTTTCAATCTGTTCATTCATCATCTAACGGAAAGATTAATTTTACCATCGCTCCTTTAACAGCTAAATTTTCAATTATTATTTTACCTGAATGTGCTTCCATAATTAACTTGGCTAAAGTCAGGTCCAATCCAATATTCTGATCAATGTGTGGCTCTCCCGGCCTGAATAGTTTAAAAAGATTTTTCAAAGCAATTTCAGAAAACCCCGGACCCTCATCAGATATTTCACAAGAGATACCATTATTTTTACTTTCAGCACGGATAAATATATTTCCACCCGGAGGAGAATATATAACTGCATTTTCTAAAATACCTTTAAAACACATTATTAATTCTCTTAAATCTCCCTTAATTATTAACTCATTTGAAATTGTACCGATATCAAATCTGAGATTTTTTGGTTTTGATATTTCATTAATTGTAATTAAAGCCTTTTGAATCAACTCATTAAGATTTATTTTTTCTAAAGATACACATCTTACACCGCTTTTTAATTCGGTAATGGTTAATGCGGTAAGAGCAAATTTTTCAAGCCGGGATACGGAATAATTAAGAATTTCAAAAAGTTTTGTTAATTTACTGTCATTAAGTTCGTGTTTTATCAATTCAATAGGTCCAAGAATACCATTCAATGGAGTACGAATCTCATGGCTGATAATGTTTAAAAACTCAGTTTTAACCTTGTCTAATCCCAGCAACTCCTCATTTGCCTTTGACAGTTCTTCATTGGATTTTTTTAGTTCTGATGTTCTTTCAGCCACTTTTAATTCCAGGATTTGATTTGTCATTTTTAATTGCTCCCTGCTGTACTTTAATTCCAGGTGAGTTTTAACCCTGGCTAACAATTCCCTTGAGTCGAATGGTTTTGTGATATAATCCTGAGCGCCCAACTCAAATCCTTCCAGAATGGTATTTTTATCTGTTTCTGCACTCAAAAATATTATGGGGACATCGTCATAATTCTTGTTAGTCCTGATTAATTTACAAACTTCAAGACCATTCATTCCAGGCATCATTATATCGAGAAGAATCAGATCAAAAACGACATTTTCTATCCATTCTAAAGCTGATTCTGCGTTGATTGAAAATTCAACATGGTAATTTAGCTGTTCCAGAGTCTTACCTAACACCTGTAGATTTTTCGGATTATCATCTACAATTAGTAATTTTGGTTGAGGATTATTCATTAAAATACATTTTAATTAATTATTTTTCTTAGCTGCAATATCCTTAAACCTTTCTATGAATTTGGGATACTGTTTGATCAAACTAAGCATGGATTCTATATCAAAAGAATTAATAGCGACAACAAGGTCATTGCCATATTTCGTGAACGTATTAATGTGGAATTTATCTCCCAGGTCTTTTATATTTTCCCCAAACTCTCTTACCAGATCTCTTGGCTGATTAGTTGAAAAGTTTCTCCACTTTTTCATTAATTGTTTATCCAGCAGATTAATTATTAGTTTTATATTTTCCATTGTCAGGTTTGAAAGGTCATTTTCCAGGGGATCTTTCTCTGGAGATTGATCTTTCTGGAGGATTTGGTGAGGTAAATTATTCGCAAGCTCCAAAAATAGCTCAGAAATTCTGACAGGTTTACTGAGCAATCCTATAAAATTTTTCTTAAGAATTTTTTCCTTTTGAGATTTCATCACGGAAGCAGAGTATGCAACTATGGGTATGTCTTGCAATTGAGGATCATCTTTAATTAATTGTGCAAGCTCAAATCCATCAATGACCGGCATCCTGATATCTGCGATAATAAGATTTGGGATTATTTTCTTTGCCAAAGTATAGGCTTGTTCACCATTTTCAGCCTCGACAATTTTAATAGCTGTATTAATTAGAACATCTTTAATAAATCTACGGTTAATCTCAATATCATCTGCAATTAATAAAACCGCAGGATCAAATATAATACTTGCAGTATCAAAGTTAAGGTCATGGTCTGTATCGGTGATATCTCTTATATAATTAACATCAGGAATCATAATCCTGAACTTACTGCCTTTATTCAGATCAGACTCGATAGATATGGTACCATTTAATAATTCGACCAGCCTCTTACAGATAGTTAGTCCAAGCCCGGTCCCTCCAAATTTTTTAGATGTTCTTTTGCTTTCCTGTTGAAATGCTTCAAAGATTAATTTTTGCATTTCCATGGGAATCCCAATACCGGTATCTTCAACCTCAATAAAAAGGTCAATATACTCCTCATTTTTTGTATTAAAAATTTTCAGGATATGCGGATTTTTAGTCCATACTGAAAGTTTGACATATCCTTTTTTGGTAAATTTAATGGCATTACCAACCAGGTTCACCAATATTTGCCGAACACGGATTTCATCAATACATAACCCCATCGGAGTACTTGATGAAATATCCAAAATGAATTCCAGATTTTTTTCCGATAAACTAAACGAAAAAATCTCTTCGATCTCGTTAAAAAAAGAGCGCACATCGACAAATTCAAATTCGAATTCGAGTTTCCCTGCCTCGATTTTTGAAAGATCAAGGATATCATTAATAAGAGAAAGTAATCCTCTGCCACTGGTTTTTATCGAGTTAAGATAATTTTTCGCGGTTTCATCGGTGATAAGATTTGATAATAATTCGGAATAGCCCAATACAGCATTCATTGGTGTACGTATCTCATGGCTCATATTGGCAAGAAATTCACTCTTTGCTTTATTTGCCTTCTCTGCTTCTGCTTTTGCCTTATTCAATGCCTTTTCAGCAAGTTTACGTTTAGTAATATCAAAGAGGGAGGAACGGCTCCTGAGAAATTTACCATCTGCATCATATATTGCAGTAGCATTCAGGGAAACGAAGAATGTTGAACCGTCTTTTCGTATCATCTCAAATTCGAGATTACTGAGTTCTCCCTTTTTCACAATAACAGGGAAAGTTGATTTAAACGTTTCTAAACTTTCAGGGGTTAATAAATCACCAAATCCTTTTTTGCCGATTAATTCATCTCGGGTGTAACCCAGCCACTCAAGCCCGGTGTTGTTAATACGAATATATTTCCCGTCAGCATTAATGGATTGATAACCACAGGGAGCATTTTCATAAAGATCGCGTATCTCATCCATTGAGGCACTAAGTTCTTTCGTCCGTTCATTTACCATTTCTTCGAGGTGATTGCGATGAGTTATTAATTCTTTTTGTACCCGTTTCCTCTCGGTAATATCCCTGCAACTACCATAAATAAGTCCACCAGGCAATAGAACCGAATTCAGGTCGGTCGAAATAAAGGTGCCGTCTTTTCTTAAAAGTTCAATTTCAGTAAAGACTTTACCTTCGCTAAGTACTTTCTTAAACATCTCAAAATATTCATCTGTTTTGGCTGGTGGGGCAAGGTCAAGGATTGTCTTACTCTGCATCTCTTCCGATGTAAAACCAAGCAAAACCGTTACTGCCTTATTAGTATACACGTACTTTCCTTGTTGATCGGCGATAAAAATAGCATCCGCAGAATTTTCCATTATTGACCGGAATTTTTCTTCGCTTTCCTGCAGGGCCATTCCCATTTGCTTGCGTTCAGTTATGTCAATAATTACGCCTTTCAGTTTGACAAGCGTATCCTCTTCGACAACAGGAAAAATATTGTTTTGAATCCATGTAACTGTGCCGTCAGGTTGAGTTAATCGTAATTCAAAACTGGAAGGAGTTTTATCCTTTATTATTTTAGCATGAGTTTCGTCAAGAAGATGAACATCATCCGGATGAATTCTGTTTCTGAATAATTCGAAGCTTGGTTCAACCTCGTTGGGCTTATAACCATGAATAGTAAAATAATTATCGGACCAATTTGTTTTTTGTTTGACTAAGTCCCATTCCCAACTACCCATTTTAGCGATTTTCTGAGCATCCTGTAATGAAGATTCACTTTTTCTTAACACCTCCTCGGCATTCTTAAGGTCGGTTATATTCTTGCCATAAAGATTGACATAACCTTCCTCTACCATCGGAACAATCTCAAATGAAAAAAACTGTTGGTTATGCTCCGTTTCAATGTTTTTTTTAATTCCTCCCTTAAGAACTTCGGATATTATTTTTTGCAAAAATGACGGAATTTTTTTTCCGATTTTTAATTTCCAGGTCAATAGCTTGTAACTGACCTCATTTACATAGAGAATCTGTCCATTCCGATCAACTCGCAAGACAGGATCGGGATTTTCGGAAGGGAATCTTGCCAGAATCCTGATTGTTTCTTCTGCCAATTTGCGGTCAGTAATGTCTGTAATAAATCCTACACTGCAGTGAATGCCATCCAAGATCATTGAAGTGCTTCTGATATCAGCGTAAAATAAAGTACCATCTTTACGCAGACATGGAATATCAGATGCTAATATCTTTTCACCTTGGTTTTGGGCTTCGAACTCAGCCAGCACGAAGTCTAAGGACTCCTTTGGGTGTATATCCATTATTCCCATATGCATTAATTCTTCTTCAGTATATCCAAACATCTTATATATGACCGGGTTGGCATAGAGGAATTGCTTCGTCTCAATTTTGACCACTAATATCCCCTCTGCAGCATTGGAAAAAAGCGTCTTATATCTCAATTCTGATTCCTGCAACTTATTCTCCGCCCATTTGCGATCTGTAATATCGCGCATGCTCCCGATGATTTTTTCCGGACGTCCATGTGCATCAAAAAAGATTTTCGACGAAACAGAACAAGGAATCCATGAACCA
>CAZKMG010000029.1:0-16947 GCA_964553465.1 uncultured Bacteroidaceae bacterium | reverse complement strand
CGCCGGACTTACAACTGATTAGAGAAATCATGATAACAATTATGACAGTTGTTATCCGGGCAATTGAGTTGAGTGATTTCATTGTTTATTCTTATATAAAGTGAGTTTAATATTGTTGAATATTTATAATTTATCAAATACTGAAAAGAAGAACAATCAGAGACTTGGAGTTACTTTGTGGTTTAATGCTTTAGGTTTTACCACAAAGGCTCACCAAGGGTTGCGCTAAGGTTCACAAAGAACTTTTATAATAATCATCCTTAAAAGCAGAAATCCTTAGCTTCATCTAAAAACCGACTGCCGGTTGCTGACTGCCGATTGCTGACTGCCTACTACCCACTTTCTTCAGTCTCCAGTCCTCAGTCTGCAGTCTGCAGTCTGTGCAGCGATACTTATTCAGTACAACTTCTAAAAAGTGATCCTCTTTCTGTAAAAGCAGGATACCCAATCACATTCAATGAACCGACTGCCGACTGCTGACTGCCGATTGCTGACTGCCGATTGCTGACTGCCGATTGCTGACTGCTAACTGCTGACTGCCACTGCCCTTCCATCAAGATGAAACCGATTTGAATAAATCTGCATATGTACTTTCCTTCAAACCCATCTTACGGATATATGTAAAAGTCAGATCAAGCATTTTCATCTCGGGATCAAAGGAGTCAAGTGACCAGGGATGCCAGATCAGGGAAACGAATTTCATATTTGATTTAACAGCTTTGTCAATAAAGATTTTATTAATATCAAATTCCTCCTTCGGTGTAGTAATATATTTTGTTGGGATGGCTTCAGGCATTTCTGGCGGCCAAAGAGTTATACGTTTGGGGCCCATTTTGTTATTGTTCTTCAATAAGTTCTCATGCCAGCCATGAGCAGGCAATTCCATTAACTCGGGATAACCATCTTCTTCATAGGAAAATGGCTGATTCAAAGGTGCAGGTAATGAAAAGTCAGGGCCCCATGCCAGGCTGCTTACATACTTAAAACCGGCTTCCTTCACCAGGCTTAGTACATCACCTGCTCCTTTTAAGGCATTGTCAAATGCACAACCGGGACGGAGACCAATGCAGGGTCGTTCAAAAACACGTTCAACAATTTCTTTTCCTTTGAATATTTCAATTCTTTTATCTTCAGCTGAAACTGCAGGACCACAGAATGGATTATCCCGCAGCATTCTGTGTGAGTAGGTGTGGGAGGCAATCTCAAAAAGAGGGTCATCAAGCAACTTTCGATATTCGGATGAATTTGCGTCTAATACCTTGCCTACAATAAAAAATGTTGCCGGCATCTGAAAACGTTTATGGACTGCAACAATTTTACGACATGCTTCGAGACATTTTGGACTTTCGGTATCGTAAGCTGCAATATAAAAGGGTGTAGATTTCGGTTTACCCTGTCCCAGCGTAATTCCTGGTAAAACAGAAGCGCTGACTCCACCGACAACAGTTGTCTTTACGAATTTTCTTCTGGATATTTTATTCATATTGTTTTTTTTTATTTAATAACCTATTGAAATTCTAAGGATGCTATTGAGTAACAATTTAAGTGTAAGGTCGCAAAGGAACCCCGACATATTATTTTCGTGCATTTAATTTATGTTCTGGCGTATAATCATTTTAACTTTAAATTCAAGGATGTCAAATATTTCTTTATTTATTTAAGGAATTTGCATATTGGGTAACTGAAAAGCATCTATTTATTTTTTACTCTTATTTTTTCTGCAACCGGGAAATAAGTTATCCTGACTGGCGCACACCCAAATGGAATAAGAGAAATTTCTTCTTCTGGATTATTATTAACAACCGGACTTTGCGGTACATCAGGCGTTACATCGTCTTCCAATAATTTCCAATGATCAACTTTCTTCCCTTTACAGATCAGCTCAACGGGCGGAAATTCCCACGGATATGAATCTTCAGGTACCTCGTTATATTGAACAGTGAAATAGGACTCAATGGGATAATTTCCAGAAATCAAGGGAAACTTTTTTGGACCGTGATTCTCCAGGGAAAAGCAAAGAGCATAATTCCAGTCGCTGGCAGGGAGGCACTCCCAATCCGGGAATCCTGGAAATCTCTCGTCAGTTTTGACCCAGTTCTGCTTTATTTTCAGCGCATATACCAATGGGCCGCGCTCCACTGCGACTGAAGAGTTATTCCATATCGAGAGATTTATTTTCATAGGAATTGAAAGCTCGATATCATCCCCAGCATTCCATAATCTTTCAATTCTAACCATTTTGCCTGGTAGAAGATTATTTTCGTAAATCTGGCCGTTTATTTTAATGATTGCCTCATTGCACCATCCCGGGATTCTCAGGTAAAGCGGAAATTCAACCGGATTACCGGATGAAAATTCGAAATGTATTTTTTCCTCAAAAGGATAATTGGTTTTTTCTTCAATAGTAACAATTTCTCCATTTTTCCCTACTTTGGCAGACACCTTACAAGGACCATAACATGCACCTGCCAGGCCGTTATCCTCGGAAGCAAGCCACATTGCGTCTTTAACAAAACATGGATAAAGCCTGTTGGATTGCCCGATACAGCATGGTACGTCCGGATCGCCATCAGGGTTAAAACTATGTCTCTCCGGAAAGGTTAAAGGAGACCGGTTCGAATTGTCAGTACATGCAACCTGGTTGGGGGCACTGTAGTATTGGATTCCTTTGCCATCAGGTTTCCTCGAGCCGGGCCCGATATTAAAAACGATTTTTTCAACGCCGTCAGCATAATGAGGGTTACCTGTAATGGCAAACATAGTTTGCTTGGTTGCACTCCAAGTAGATTCTGTGCACATTTCTGTACAGTTATTTGCACCGGGTTCCCGGAGTTGTTCGTCTGACGAAGGAGCACCATAGGCCTGGTCACAGTATCTCTCTATCTTATCAACACCCATGATACTGGCATTTAAATAATCTTTGTTTCCTGAAAATAAATACATAAGCGCAGGTATTCTTAACACTTCGGTTGCATCCACGCCATGCAAATCATAAAATGTGTTCCCACTTAACAAAAGGTGTTTTACCTGTATATCGGAACGACGACCATTTCTTCCCATAAAGGTTATTTCCTGTCCGGTTTTAAAGATTTGTTCAGCCAAATTAAATAATTCCGGGTCTCCTGTTTTTGAATATATCCTGAGGATAGGGTATATAATATGTGAAGCTGATGGCCAGCTATATGAACCTCCACGCCATGCGAGCGGTAGTAATCCTGTAGAATCGGGTACCGGTTTGCAATTTTGATAAATATGCCTGAATGCTTTCTGTAAGGCTGAAATAATACGCTCATCCCCGGTCGCAGAGTAATATGACATTAAGGCCTGTGTAATAAGGCTTGTAGTATACAAATCTCCGTCGTTACTGTATGGCTTATCAGACCAACCGCCGAAATATCCATCCTGGTTCTGACCGGCAAGAATTTTATTCACAAGATCATCAGCTATCTTCTTCAAT
The DNA here is from genome assembly GCA_964553465.1 of uncultured Bacteroidaceae bacterium. Lineage (GTDB taxonomy): Bacteria > Bacteroidota > Bacteroidia > Bacteroidales > CAZKMG01. The sequence goes on along the minus strand of CAZKMG010000029.1, from coordinate 13,490 downwards.
CTTTCATCGTTCAGGATATAGGCAAGTTGAAAAAGTCCGTCAGCCCAATAAGCCTGTTGTTCATAGGCCCACCATGAACCCTGGGTAAGTTTTGCGTTTTCACTCCTGTATTTCCTGTTATCCCAGGTTTTCCAGAATACATTCGCCTTATATTCGTGCAGATGACCGGTGATCCCTTCTGCCCATGCTTCGAGTTCCTTTCTGATCCATCCCTCAGGTTGAACAGCGCCAACCGGTAATTGTATAAACTGATACAATTTTTCCTTTGGGAAAGGGTCGCTGTAATAACTGTTACTTTTTTGTGTATTACCAGAATTACATCCGGATAAAAAGCTAATAAGAATTATAGGTATAATAATTACTTTATTGATTTTTTCCATTTTATTTAGCTTGAACAGATTATAAAATCAGTAATTGTTCCGGTAGTATCGAATGAAAATAAAGTTATCTCAGCTGTCTGTACCGGAACATGAAAATTAGTGTTTAATTAGAAATGATTGCCGTATCTTTTGTCTGATCTGAAGTAGTTCCCCCCATTTCATTGCCTGGTTTTTGAATAATAAAATGACTGGAAGAAAACCTGTAAATCCCTGAACCAATCTCAAATACAGCTCTACCATTTTCCATCCTCAGGAATTTCACTCCTTCAGCTTTTGATGCAGAATAATCGTTTTCCATCACATTATTCTTCTTCTCAGCAGGCACATAAATAGTAGCTGTTGTGTTGGCCGGAATATTTATATCCCATATAAATTTTCCATCGTTGATGTTCCATTCGCTGATTATTAGTCCATATGGAGATTGGTGAGAAGCTTTTACAAATTTCAAATCACCGGTTAAAATTGGTTTCATTATAATGTTCCTGAATGCAGGATTTTCAGGATTGGCTTTTATTCCTGCCAGGTTTTCATAAAACCATATCAACAAATCGCCAAGCAACATCACGTGATTCCCGGAGTTCATTGCCGGATCGGCTGTATTTCCATTCCATAGTTCCCAGATGGTAGTGGCTCCATTTTTTACCATGTAGCCCCAACTTGGATAATCAGTATTGGTAACGAGCTTATAAGCAATGTCCGGTCGGCCATATTGGGTTAAAATTCGATTAATCCACTGTGCACCAACTAAACCAGTACTTATATGACCGTCAAAATCAATCATTGTTTTGTCGACAATGTTTTTAAATACTGCTTCATGCTCATCATCAGGTACTAATCCATAGGCAAGAGATAATAAGTTAGCGGTGGCTGTATTATTACCATATTGTTTCAATTCAGCATTAAAGAATTTTTTGTTATATGCATTTTTTACTGTATCTGACAATGCTTGATATTCCTTCACATCATCAGGTTTTAAGAGCATGCTTGCAAATCGTTGCATGAGCGAAAGCATATGGTAATAATACGTGGTACTGAGGATTTCGCCACTCGTGCGGCGCTTTGGATCATGAGAGTGAATCAGAACAGGATTTTCGGGAGGCATACACCAATCTCCATAAGAATCCTTGATCATAATGCCATCTTTGAGGTATTTTTCCTTCATATAAAATATCCATTTCCGCATTGAATCATAATGTTTACGAATAGGTTCGGTATCACCAAATTGTTCGTACAACATATTGGCAATGATCAGGTATGCAGCCGGCCACGTTACATCGTCATTATATATTTTCCAATAGCTTGGTGCTACATCGGGGATACTTCCATCTTCCCTCTGGGCATCCTGAATGTCCTGCAGCCATTTTGCATATAGTTTCTTATTGTCGAAAATATAACTCTCACCTCTTGATCCGGTGGCACGATCTCCAAGCCAGCCCTGACGTTCATCCCTTTGGGGACAGTCGGTGGGAATGCTGCGGTAGTTTCCGCGAATACCCCAATAAGCATTTTTATAAATAGCGTTGATAGTCTCGTTTGAGGTGGAGAATATTCCTGTAGTTTGCAAATTATCGTAGACTACTTTTCCATCAATAGCTGAGAGATCAGGAATACCAGGAAATCCGCTTAGTTCTACAAAACGAAATCCGTGATAAGTAAAACGAGGTTCAAATACTTCAGTGCCCTCGCCTTTTAGCGTATAAATGTCTGTCACTTTAGCACTTCTAATATTAGCAAGGTATATGTTCCCATCAGGGAGAAGTGTTTCAGCAAACCTCATGGTGACAGCCGTACCTTTTTGTCCCTGAACTTTCAGTTTGGCCCAGCCCACGAGATTCTGACCCATATCGAAGATAAATACTCCTGGTGTAACTTCTTTTACGGAAACGGGTTTAATTGTTTCCATTACTTTTATAGGCTCAATCATCTGGGCCACGAGCTCAGGAGATCCCGGCTCAACCAGTTCAGCCTTCATCCATTTTGAATCATCGAAACCGGCTTTGTCCCAGTCTGGTATTTCCTTTCTGGCGTCATATTCTTCACCATCATATTCATTATTTGAAATAATGGGCCCGTTTGCAGTGAGTCTCCATGACTCGTCACTTACTATACTATTTTTTGTACCATCTTCCATTTCTATATTAAGCTGCAAAATAAGTTTCGGAAAACCATATGTAGTAGTTGCTATAGGAATGTCGGACCGTGGTGCAAAATAACGTCCATTGCCAAGGATGACGCCGATGGCATTATTGCCTTGTTGAATTTGCTGAGTAACATCAAAAGTCATGTAAAAGGCTCGCTTGTTATATTCCGAAAGGGCAGGAGAAAGAACCTGATCGCCGATTTTCACACCGTTGATATACATTTCGAATAAACCCAGGCCACAAATATATGCAGCAGCCCGTTTTACTTTTTGAGGGACATCAAATTCCTTCCGGAGCATACGGGCTGAAAGACGGGGAAAATTGCCTTCAGGGCTGTCTTTTCCAATTGCTCTGTCGAGCCCTATCCATTTAGCATTCCAATCAGATGTGTCAAAAAGTCCTGATGACCAGCTTGCAGGCTGGCTCCAATCTGATTCTTTGTCATTTTTATCCCATACTTTCACTTTCCAGTAGCAGGAAATGTTTGAAACCAGGGGTTTGCCGGCATAGATGACATTGATACTTTGATCTGTCTCTATTTTCTTCGAATCCCATAAATCGCCCTGATTGATATTCAGGTTTTCAGGACTGCTGGCTACTAATATTTGATACGCAGTTTGTTTTTGCTCCCGTTGCATTGATTCTGACATCCAGCTTAATCGTGGGGTTTGCACATCTATTCCAAGCGGATTGACCAGTTGCTCACAACGTAAATCCGAAGGATGGAGCAAATCGACAGGGCTGTGTTTTTTACCGCAACCAGCGAGACAGATTACAAGAATAGTAAGAAATACTATGGTGATGTTCAATAATGGCCTATTCATAATTATAAAATTATTAGGGTTAATTGTTAAATTATCAAGCAATATTAAAATCCAACATTATTCTCCATTCTTATTGTTGCAGAGTCACAGCCAATTCCAATTTTAAGTCCAGTCCTGCTATTTGTGAGTTTATTACCGGATATGAGAATATTTTTGCTGTTGTATAATAAAATAGCCTCATCTTTTGGCCCATCCATAATGTTGCCGATAATTTTTACACCATCAGCCGAACCGAGTTTTATTATATTACCGTCTGAACCAAGGAATATATTATTTTCAATGGTAATATCCTTATGAACACCTGCCGGGGTGGTCTGACTCATGGTATGTGACTCTATTACTCCATTCAGGTATTCGGATTCAAATTTGCAACGTATAAACCTGTTATTGCGTATAATAACATGTTTTGATCCTATTGCTTCCCACCAGGCATTTACATCTGCTTCGAGGCCAACAGCAGAAGCAGTTATATCCTGCATAGTACAATCTTCGATAATTACATCACGGGTTTTTACAATAAAACCACGTGCACGGTTCCTGATGGCAGTACAGTTCCTAATACGCAGAACAGGACAGGAACTTGCATTTCCAACAATATCTCCTTTACCTGTTTGTTCTGGCAGCTTTTTTGTAAATTCTACTATGAGAGCATTTTCTTCTTTATTCACCTCCACTGACCGAACAGTTGCAGTGGTATAGGGCAGAAGGGGTTTATCACCGCTGCTCAGTTCAAGTATGTCCCCAATCATGGGTGAATCCGGTATGCCACTAGTATAGGTGTATCCATGTTTTATTTTCAGTCTTTTATCACTCAGTCTGTCATCTACAAGCAGGTACTCACCACTTCGTACATTGGTAGCATCGTCACCCTGGCCTTCAAACAGGCAGTTTTCCATTGCCACTGTTCCCCTGCATCCCTCAAAATTTGTAGCATCGGCTGTGCATGACATCCATCTGCCCGATCCGGGCCTGATCATTACTTTCATGTGCCGGATAAAAATGTTGCGGCTATCCTTGGCAATGAGTCCCATCCCCGGATTGCAATAAATATTTACATTTTCCACATGAACTTCAGTACAATTCTGAAACTGGAATGATTGATAACTGTAAACCTGGTGTCGTGCAATAATATTATCTCCTACAGATGGTAATTTGCCCCTAAACCTGTCCTGTTGTCCTATAAAAATTCTCATCACCCCGGGCTGAACTATTTCAGATGTCTTCTCATAACCCTTCTGGTAGTGATCTGTAAACCTCCTTGCCATACGGTGTTTTTCCAGGTCATATCCCAAAATAGCTTCAGTTCGCCTGCCCGCCTGTGCTGTAAAAGGAGCCACCACTTCAATGTCAACAAAATTTGTGTCCACTTTAACCACTTTCCCCTGGGTATATGGCAGAGGATCCCAATCAGTTGTCAGATTAGTAAGAGTTATGTTATTACAATTTGTAAAATAAAACATAGTAGACAGATCATGCCCTATGAATTCAGCTCCCCTGCCATCCATAGTAAAATCATTGATATCCTTAATTTGAATGCTTGGTTTGAAATTTCCTCTTTCATTTTTCTGACTGCCGTAAATATCATAGGATCCAATTTCGAATGTAAGCACAGTATTTTTTTTACCAGCACAATTTTCAATGGCGGCAAGAATTGCAGGGGTATCATCCTTACCATCATTTGGGATTGCTCCAAAGTCACTGACCTTTATTTCAACTGCAGATTCTTTACAGCTATATAATGATAGAATCATAAATAAAAGGACAAAAAGATAAGATTTGAGTTGAAATTGAATAGGTAAAAGTTTCATTTGCTTAAATTATAAATTATTATTTCATTACATCTTAATTTTCTCTAAATATTACCAACCACACCAACTTGCTGACTCAAGAGGACATATAATTGAATGTCTGCCACCTCAGGTATGGTTGGCAAATACTTATGGTATTATATATTGTCCATCTTTATCTTTTGGACGAATAGATCCGACATTATCTTTCATAATAAAATTAGTACCATGGCCCCCCAGATCCACAATGAGTTGTTTAAGAGCCCCGTGAAATAGTGTATTATCTTTGACAATAGAATCATCAAGATTTTTAATCACAATTCCGTAATCCGGAGAAAAAAATCCACCCCGATCATCTCTGCCTGTATACATAGCATTATTAGCAAATAATAGTCCTTTCGCTCCTTCAAAACGAACCTGCGCATTATCGTATTCATCCTTATAGCCGTGTTCAGGCTTGCCAGAACGATAAATAATATTCCCGGTGATTGCATAGTTTTGATGCCATGAATCTCCACGTGGATATATTCCTATACCGCATCCTCCGGAGCGATCAATATAATTACCTGTTAACTGCCAGTTATTGCCACCATATATAACCACCCCTCCTTTCGCGTTCCATTCGATCCTGTTTCCTGTCAAAGTAAAAGATGCATTTTCCTCATAGGCTCCGATACCTGCTTCTCCATTTCCTGAAAACCAGTTATCCAGGATATAACCATCCCAGCCGCGAACTCGCATACCACATCCTTTGTTGGATTTGCTGTGACTATGCCTCATAGCATAACACCATACATGTTCAAACCTGAAACCGTCTCCTGAAAAATTTTCAGCCCGGCAGGCGATAATCTGAAAGCCGTCTTCTTCTTTCCAATCAGTATTATTAAGAAACATACCGTGAATTATCTTTCCTTTTTTAAATAGAGATCCATCACAGCATATTCCGGAAAGACGTGAACCCCCTGATTCAGTAAGATTAATCAGGCATGTCGCATCCCCGTTATTGAGCCTGAGAATGGAACCTCCGGATTTACTGAAACTCCATTTTGCCTCGCCCACAAGTCCTGTAAATTTTCTCATTTGTATTTCACCGCACATATAAATTCCTGCAGGAACAAATGCGTTTCCCTGTACCTCTGAGGCGGCATCAATGGCAGATTGTATGGCTCTGGTATCATCAGTTTTTCCATCACCCCTGGCACCAAAATCCCTTACATTAAAAGAATGTTCAATGATCCTGTGGTTTGTTTCCAGAAGAAATCCTGAAGCTGCACCGGTGGAGAAAACAGTAACCGGTAAAGTGTTTTTAAAAAATAATCTTCTATCCATTGTATGATCTTAGTTAATTAACCCGGAACTATTGAAGATATTTACAAACCAGGATCTTCAATGGTCCCGGCATATATTGGGAATCATTAATTTCTGATTCAAATTCCTGCTTCATTCAAAGCATAAACTTTGAAGTCTTCCATTAACCCGTAATCGATCATTTGATATGCCTTACCCTCAGGTTGGACTTCAGGTGCGTTCTGGAAAACATATGGCCGTACTACTCCTTTTCTCAAGTCTCCATGATGGGGTCCGAGGGTGTTTTTTAAACTGCCGATGACAATGATATCAATAACATTTTCACCCTGGGTTAAGTCAGTGGTAAAGACATATGGTTTGGCCTGGATTATTCCTACTTCCTTCCCGTTGATATCAACCGCAGCAACTGTACCACTCCAGCTGGGAAGTTCGATTTCGAATTTTCCGGGTTTGTCAACATTGATCGTTTTTGAATATTTGACTGATTGCCCAAAGAAAGGCATACCCTGTGCTCTCCAGGATCCGAATGTCAAAGGTTTCGGAGCTACCATTTTCCAGCCATGATCAGCTGATTCAAGGCCAAAAAATCCCAGCAGATAAACCGGTTCAGTTTCACAGTGAACACTGAATGGATCTGCAACCAGCCGCACTTCATTCTTTCCTTTCTTTATTTGCCTCTCCACATTGAACACATGAAAATCAGGATCCAACCAGGTTTCACCCTTTTCAGGCTGAATAACTGTTCCGTTGAGAGAGACTGTGTATAACCAGGGGCGTTCCACAACCAGCTTCATGCCAGAGAAATCAATATTTCCGGATATGTCAAAATTGTAGGAAACTTCAAACCGGTCGCCCTTTTTATAATTTTTTTCTTTATCAAGGAATTCAGTTTTATACTGCGATGACTGGAACCATGGATTCCCTTCAGAAAAGCCGAAATGCCTATATACTGAATCGGAAGCATATTTGAAAAACATGTCAGATTCAGGGCCATTCCCAATTTTCACTTTTACGTAATCCTGGTTAAAGATATTCGGTCCGAGACAGGTAATTGTAGTCTTAGTGCCTGAAACAGGGACGCGGACAACTTCTTTAGTTAAGGGTGCCGGATCAACCACTTTTTCCTCGTATACATATACCATATAACTTCCGGAAGGATATAGTTTTATTGGGAAGCTGACTTTATCTCCTGACTTTTTGTAGGCAATGGGAATAATTTTACCGGTTTCAGCAGATAATTCCTCAACAGATGCCCCGGTTACAGTAACTTCGGCAACAGAATTATCATCAAGGCTGAAATTGGAGAAAAATATTACCTGTCCATCTTCCATCTGACGGCGATGATGGTATAATTGACCGGCCTGGGTGATGTTAACGCTGAAATCAGGATTGAGTAACAAGGCATCGATAATATCTGTTGTCAATGTAGAATATTTCACCCAGGATTTTGCTGAAGTTAGTTTTATTAATGCTTCAGAAGGTTCAGCTCCTACATACCTGGCCCCTTCGCCTAATTGAATAACTTTTCCTCCATTGGCGACATATTTTTTAAGCAAGCTGAATGTTTGTTCTTCCAGATTATCCATTACATCGGGTATAATAACGATATCATAGCTACACTGGTTTACATTGAATTTTTTCCCAGATACTTTACCGTAATCACGGATAATATGTTCACATCCCAGGTCGTATTCAACCTGTTTTTGTTCAAGCATACTTAGCATATTTCTAAAAGCAGGATTTATTTCATCGAAGCGTTTGTTTGTTTTATTACTTTGAGCGGAGTAATACATCCATGCTGTAGTAGTAGGTTCAAGTATGAGTATCTTGTTAATCTGCTTTCCGGAAGAAAGTGCTAAAGAAAGTCTTCCGAAATAGTCGGCTTGATATCTGTACTGTTTCCAATAGGGGGCATATGGACCAAATGATTGAGGATAATCATGCTTTCTATCACCCATTATGGAAATATATGAAAGATGTTGATTTAACAAATTAACTCCAAGGACATAAGCCCAGTCACCGTTACGTTTCATCTCATCAAACCGGAATTCCCATCCGGAGCCTCCATAAGTTTCGCTCAATGCCCGCTCACAGGCAAATTGATTGGCTACTGAAGAGAGTTCCTTTACAGACCGTATATTTCCAAATTGATCAGGACGTTCAATCTGTGAATTAAATAGAAGATCGATGGCAGGAATATCATGGTAAGCATACATAGCCATATTATCCGGTCCCTTGGAGGGGCTAGGCCAGCCATGTTCCCAATAATGCCCTGTAAAGTGCAGATTATTATTCTTCAGGTAAGTGGACATGGGGATTGACCAGCGGTTTACGAACAAATCAAGGATAGTGGCATAATAGTCATGCCTTACTTTCATCCAGTCACCGGATTCTTCGATGATGGAAATCATATTTGGTTCAATGTCATAGCCATGTAATTTCTTAAACCATGATGCCAGATCGGGAGTCCAACGGATAGTGCCACCGATATCCGATGAAGTATGTGGCTCATCTGTGAAGGCACCAGGAATGGTTTTTCCAAATTCATCACCTACGGAATTTTTATACCCGGTATATGTAATCTCGATAAATTTCTCTGTTACACCCTTTACGAGCAGATCAACATAGGAAAAGCCACCATACCAGTTAGATTTGCGAAAATCACGAAGGGTAAAAACCATAAACTGACCTGAAGAGCCGTTTTCACTTAATGCGGTAGACGTTATATCCTGCCATTTTCCGCCGACATTTTTAAAAACGTATTTAAGCCGGTCATTCTCATTAATCGACAATTTATTCATTTCTCGCGGGACCAGGATACTCCCCTGGTTATAAGATTCCGGCATCTGTTCATTTACATGTCCACCGGCGAAACCACTTGGATATGAATCTTCATCATAAATCCAGAGTTTTAAATCCAGTTTTTTAGCAACATCCGTAGAGTACTTTACAAGGTCAAACCATTCGGTGGAGAGATATTCTGTTGTCATTCCATACCTCGGGTGAAGAAATACACCTCCAATACCTTTTTCTTTAAAATCCTGCAGTGTGCGATCAATATCTTCCTTAGACACATCATTGTTCCAGACCCAGAAAGGAGCGGATCTGTATTCTGACGGAGGATCTGCAAAAATAGAGATCAGCTGGTCATAGGAATTTATTTTTGGAACTGCATTTTTTTTAACTTTTTGCTGACAGGAGAAAATGATTAATGTTAAACAAATAAGTGTAATTAATTTCAATTTCATAGTAGTTAGTTTAGTTGTTATTTAAAGAAAAGCTAATCCAATGGATAATTTATGATTTATTTGGCTGCTGGTAATTTTTTAAATCCACCCGGTTCAAAAGATACAAAATATTTTAAGAAAAACATTTATTCTTTTGTTGCAACAAACTTATGGCGGTAATATTCCACAACTAACAATTGATCAGGTGTACAATAGGAGCAGTCTTTAATATTTCCGGACCCTAATTATCAGATAATTTTCGAGGTCAATAGCAATAAAAGTTGATTTACTGAAAATCAACGAGTATATTTGGGTTTAGCAGTGCCCTCAGCAGAAGAAGCCTGATTAAATTTATCAAAACTTTGAGCGATAAACCGTTAAGATTTAAAACAATGAAAAAATTAAAAAAACTTGTATTGATATCTGGTTTAACAGCAATAATTATTTACGGAGCTATATTAATTTGTTTACCAGGCTGTAAAGGAAAAAAATCTATTGATAGTTCGAACACTTTAAATACCTCTTTATCTGAAGAGAACTTTTTTACAGTACCTGGTTCTGATAAAATATGGGTATATTATTGGTGGTTGAAAGGAAATGTAACCAAAGAATCTATCACCCATGACCTGGAGGAAATGAAGAAGAAAGGTATAGGTGGATTTTTATTATTTGATTCGCGTGGATACCATGACGACTATAGTACAGGAATCGTCCCTGTACCTTTACAAATCAAGATGGAATTCATGAGCCAAGAGTGGCGTGAGATGGTTAAACATACCATGCAGGAATCAGCCCGGCTGGGTTTGGAAATGAGTATAAACCTGGCAAATACTGGAGGTTCACTCAGAGGTCCTTGGGACCTGGGTCAGGATGGCCCAAGGAAACTCATCTGGTCATCAGCTAGAGTTGATGGACCTATGATGATATCTATGATCCTTAAAAAGCCTGAAGATAAAAGATTTTACCAGGAAGTCTCATTAATTGCAGTAAAAACAAAATCAGGGGAGGGATCTATTGATAATAAATTCCAGGTTGACTTAAACGGTAATTGGAGTGATGTACTTGAACCGGGGAAAAATTCAGCAGTCACTGAAAAAATTATTGTATTGGATAACAAAGTAATTGATGGCCAGTTTCAGTGGGATGTTCCGGAGGGAGAATGGCGAATTTTCAGATTTGGATCCCATGTTATTGCTGACGTTGGCAGCGTCGACATTTTAAATAAAGAAGCAGTGATAAAATATTTTGATCTTATGGGAACCGAAATCCTTAACGATGCCGGTCCTTTGGCAGGAAAGACATTGAAGTACCTTTATAATGTTAGTTGGGAAGGAGGGGAACCAAATTGGACACCGGGATTCGCGCAGGAATTTATAAAATTTCGTGGGTATGAAATCAATAATTACATGCCTGTGCTGGCAGGAATAATTGTAGAGGATCATTCATTGAGCTTGAGATTTATGCGGGATTATTTTAGAACAGTCAGTGACTGCTTTGTTGAGAATTGTTATAAAACCATCGGGCAACTTTGTAATGCAAGAGGTGTAAGATGGCATTCTGAAAATGGAGGCCCATGGCAACGTAATGCAGCAATGTTTAAAGAAGCAGATATGCTCTCGTTCTGGGGTGCAAACGACATTCCTCAGGGGGAGTTCTGGTCAGCGAACCTTCAAGATTTAACCAATAAGACCAATTCACGTTACACATCTATGGCCTCACATATATATGAACAACCAATTTCTGCTATTGAAGCTTTCACTCATATGACAACTCACTGGTCAAAGTACCCGGGGTTTTTAAAACCCTTTGCTGACAACAATTTTATTGATGGATCAAATATGTTCATCTGGCATACTTTTACAGCTTCACCCCCTGAAATTGGTATGCCCGGATTTGAATATTTCGCCGGTACACATATAAATCCACGAGTTACATGGTGGGAAATGTCAGGTAATTTCATCTCCTATCTCGGCCGCTGTCAGTATATCCTTCGAAAAGGAGGTTTTGTTGCCGATGTTTGCTGTTATGTAAGTGATAAAAACTACGTGAGATGGGGCAGGGGAAAGAAATGGAATGAGAAATCAACTCTGCAGCTTAATCCTGGTTATACATTTGATTTGCTGAATACCGAAATACTGGTTGACAGGTTATCCGTAAAAGACAGAAGACTGGTACTTCCCGATGGAATGAATTACAAACTCCTGGTTGTTGATCTTGAAGATCAAACAATTCCTGAAGAAGCTTTGAAAAAGATCATTGAACTTGCCAAGAACGGTGCTACTATTGTTTTGGGTAAGAATAAACCCAACCGGACTTCAGGTCTGAAAGACTATCCTGAATGTGATCAGGAAGTTGTAAAAATGGCGGATGAATTATGGGGAGAGGATGAAAGTAAATCAACAAAGCGTCGCTTAGGGAAAGGGAAAGTTATGAGCGGAGTGTCGATGGAAACTGTGATGAAAGAGGAGAAAATATTACCGGATTTTGAGGGTCCTTACGAATATATTCATCGGAAAAGTAACAATCTGGATATTTATTTTATTTGTGGTACAGGGGAAGCAGAATGTGTATTTCGTGTTAAGAATAAGATACCGCAGATATGGAACCCCGTTAACGGCCGTGTTTCAGATGAGGTGAATTACCGGTTTTCAGATGATGGCCGGACTGTTGTACCTGTGAATCTGCCGGAGAATGGATCTGTATTCATCGTTTTTTCGGGAAGGAAGGAAAGGAATTATATCACTTCTATTGCAGGTCCGGAGGGTGGACTTGAGATTACAGGTCGCAATAAGGATACATTGAAACTTGTTCTCTGGAAAAGCGGAAACTACAATTTGACATCTTCCCGAAAGAAAACATGGGAAATAAACGGGGAAGTCGGCGCTCCTGTAAAATTGACCGGACCATGGGATGTAGCTTTTACTCCTGGTTGGGGAGCTCCGGAAAAAACAACTTTTGAGAATCTTATTCAATGGAACGATCATCCTGATAAGGGTATAAAATATTTTTCCGGTACCGGGACATATAAGCAGGTTTTCAATTTAACCGCTGATCAGACAGAGGGTCCGGGGCGTTTACAGTTGGGGCAGGTATTTAACCTTGCAAGAGTTTGGTTGAATGGAAAGGATCTTGGGGTGGTTTGGACAGCCCCATGGATGGTTGATATTTCTGATGCAGAAATAGCAGGTGAGAACAATCTGGAAATAGAGGTGGCTAATTGCTGGGCTAACCGGCTTATTGGCGATGCAGGTTTACCGGAAGGAAAGCGTTACACCAGGACAAATGTCAGGCTTTTACCAGACAGGGGGGAGTATCGTGATTATCAAGCATTTTCTGCCAAAGACACTTTGCTTCCTTCAGGATTGATTGGCCCGGTTTATATAGAATTCGGGAAGGAGCATGAGATTATTTTTTAAATAATATTTTGGCTGCGTTCGCAGGAAACATAAGAAAAATGAAAATAGCAGATCATCCTCTAAGTGATCCTTGAGCAGCTTTTTCATTCCATGTATCTGTTTTTATTATGTTGATGATTCAATCTTTAATGCAACGGACGGAAATGGCATTTATCTTATCGAAGAGGTATAGCGAGAATTCTTCCCTGGCTGAGTATAGGGCACGACCCCATGCCTGGGGTCCGTCCTCGTGGTCGGACATCCAGAAAATGGTCTTAAGACCCAGGTACCTTTTTCCTTCAGTTTTCCGCCAGCTTCATTATCACCTCCCAGAAGATTGGAAAGTACCGTGAATTCCTCATTTGATGGCAAGTGCCATCCTTTGGGGCATACCTTGGTGGCAGTTTCCCAATTATAAAGGTAACCAT
>CAZKMG010000028.1:0-17112 GCA_964553465.1 uncultured Bacteroidaceae bacterium | reverse complement strand
CTGTATAACGAAAAGAACAGGTAATTTTTCATTTGATGCACCATTTATTGCTTCATAAACATATCCCTCCGAAACAGATGATTCACCTTGTGAGCTTATGGAAATTCCTTTTACTCCATATCTTTTTATTGCCCTTGCTACACCAACTGCATGCAAGGCATGATTACCGGTGCATGATGAAGTATTATGAATATTCCACTCAGGTTTAGCAAAATGGTTTGACATATGTCGTCCTCCGCCGGCAATATCTGTTGCTTTAGAGATACCGTTCAGTATAATTTCTTCTGCAGTAAGGCCTGCTGATAAGGTTGTAAGTAAATCCCTATAGTAAGGGAAAAGATGGTCCTGTGTGCGATCAAAAACTTGACCTATTGCGAGTTGAATACCGTCATGCCCTGCATACGGAGCGTGATAAGACCAGCCGATTGCCTGCTTCAGGTAATTTGGAGCTCTGTCATCAAGAGCTCGCCCAAGAGTTAATAAGCTATACCATTTTTTTAGGATCTCTTTTTCCGTATGTTTTATATGAAATTTATTTTCTTTTTTCATGATAAATCAATTTTGTAAAGGACTGCTTTCAAATGGTTCTGGTGATATCAAAAGCTTCTAAATAATCTCCAACTTTGCGTAAGAAAATTCCGCCAAGTGATCCGTCAATAATTCTGTGGTCGTAAGTAAGGGACAGAAACATTTTATGCCGGATTGCTATAACATCTCCCTGAGAAGTTTCTAATACGGCAGGTTTCTTCTCAATGGAACCAGTAGCCAGAATGGCAACCTGAGGCTGGTTGATAATAGGTGTACCGATCGTGTTTTTAAAACTTCCAAAATTGGTAATTGTAAATGTTCCATCTTGAATCTCTTCGGGTTTAAGTTTACCATCTCTGGCAGCATTTGCCAACCTGTTTAATTCTTTTGTCAATCCTGTTAGGTTAAGGTTATCGGCATTTTTGATGACCGGCACAATCAGGTTATAGTTGGGTAAAGCAACAGCAATCCCCATATTGATTCGCTTTTTAATGATGATATTTTCTTCATCAACAGATGAATTTATCATTGGATAATCTTTAAGCCCTTGAATAACTGCTTCAATAAAGATAGGCAGATAAGTAATCTTCAGGCCCTCTTTTTTCTCAAAATTTTCTTTGATCCGGTTTCTCCAGTTTACGATATTTGTTACATCCACCTCAACCATATTGGTTACATTTGCTGATATTTGCTTTGATCTAATCATGTGCTCCGCAATGATCTTCCGTATCCTATCCATTTTTATAATCTCATCACCAGTATCTGAAATGGTCCCTTCCTGTTTCTCTTTAAGAAGCAGATTTTCATTAGATGGTTTGTCCTCTGATTCTTTTAATTCAGGAGACTCCACTGGAGTTCCATATGTTGTCCCTCTTGTTTTCAGGAATGCTAAGATATCGTTCTTCTGGACACGTCCATTCCTTCCGCTCCCAATTATAGATTCAAGATCCTGCGAACTTATTTTTTCTTCTTCAGCAATTTTACGTACTAGCGGAGAATAAAAACGACCAGTTGTTGAGTCAGATAAATTTAACCGGGAAGGTTCATTCGAACTTGTGACCGGTTCTTCTATGATAGGTAAATCGGTTTCCTTAAGTTCAGGCTCACCTGATTCCACTGAGATTATTTCATGAGATTTTATTGTTTCTTCGCTAGATGAATTATCGTCATTAAGTTCTATAATTGCTATTACTGAACCTACAGGGACTATTTCGTCCTGTTGATATAAAAGTTTCTTGATAATTCCCTGAACAGGTGAAGGGATTTCGGAGTCAACCTTATCTGTTGCTATTTCAAGCAATACATCGTCTTCTTCTATTTTGTCTCCAGGTTTAACAAACCATTTAGTAATTGTTGCCTCTTCTATACTTTCTCCCATTTTGGGCATGATTACTTCAAATTGAGTCATTTTTAATTTTTTAAAATAGTTGCAATTAAATATGTTCTAATACATTTTGCTTAAATCCTGAAAAAATTAATACCATTACTTTTGCCCAAGGTGTGTAGTATTATTATATCTGCCTTGGATGGAATTTCTGCCTTTTGGTGTGACTGAGTTTGTCAAATGTTTCATTTTGCTTCAGTTACATATAATACACCTGCAAAATAAAACAACCGGGGGCAGATAAGGTTTAAAGTTTGAACCACATGAATAAAAAAAGAATAGTAAAAATACAAATTTTTATTACAATTGAGATTTTATAATGTTTTAAGATAGACAGGTCGATGAATAATTTATGGTAAATCAAGATGCTTGTTTATAATTCATCAGAAACAAAATCCACTTTATAAATTAAGGGATCACCATCAGGAATTTTATCTATAATTTTTTCATAAATACCTCCACTTACTCTCCAAACATCTAGATCGGGATATCTAGTAGCGAGAAGCATTGCAATTAAAGCGAATACTTTTGGCCCAACCGGGGCAATTATAATGTTATATTTGAGCCTAAGGTCAAGGCAGAGATTTGTAAGTATTTCATTTGTTTTCCTCAGGTCTTTGAATGGATAATTATAGAGATTCCGGATTTCAATCGATTCTATTAGTTTTTGATTATTTTTAAATAACTGCTCAAAATAGTTTATATGATGAGCAGGATCAGTATAAAGAAGATAAGTAACCGCAGGTTTAATTTTTTTAACTAATGTTTCTGAACGTGAATTATCAAGACCAAGCCCAATTATCAGCGCTATTGGTTTTGAGGGATCCATTTTCTTATTAACATCGTAAAATAATGATTGAGTAAGTCTGGCAGATTTTTGTTTTCTCGGTTCACTGAAGGCGGCTGGTGTGTATGAAAAATATATCTCAATCTGATCAATTGCCGAAGAGAGAGTCATTAAGGACGTGATGATAGTTGAGTACCATACTTTTGTCATACTCGAATAGTCGACCAATATTTTTATCGTATTATTTTCAGTTGCAGGAAATATTCTTTTAATAATTGATTGAAATTCAAAGCCTTCTTCTCCTGAAACGGGCAATATTTCAAATCCATTGGCTAAAATAATTTTTTGATTTTCCTTTCGGTGAAGCTCTTTAGATTTTTCGATATAAGCAAGAGCGATTTTCATATCTGCTTTGATCTTAAATTTTTCGAGCAAGAAAACAGATCTTTTTTCATAACCAGAAGCAATAAGGAACAGATTAAACCGAGTCTTATATAACTCGTCTGAAGGGATTTGTTGGGCACCAAGAAGTTCCATATTGAAAATATATTTATCCTGCTGACAAAAATAGTATAATTAAAAGTGCATCCAAATAATTACAAAGTGTGTTATAAGGATTTCCCTCATTAAACTAAGTTAATAAGTATATTTAAAAAACATGAATTCATGCAAGTAATAATGATCCTCAATTATTTGAGAAAATAAAAGAATACCTGAAATAATCATTTTTACATCTCCGGATTAATTGCCGGAATTGATCCAATTGGCATTGGTGTATTTTGATTCTTGTCGAAGAAAAGATTAATATTAGGCCATTCTTTAGTTCTGTAGGAAGCAGCGAACATTGTACGTGATAATTTACTGTGTATACTTTTATGATAGTATACAGATGAATTAAGCAAAATAACCCAGTTGATATTATTTTCCTGTCGCACTATAAGGCCAGTTGATCCTGCAAGCGTTCCTGTCCTCCACCATGTTCCATGTTTGTCTGTACCTCTCCAACCAAATAAGCCTTTACCCGAAACATCAGGGTCGGTCATCATTTTGATTGTTTCCGGTAAAAGTATATCAGGCTGTTCGCTTTTACCATCAATTGCACAAATTAATTTTATAAGTTCTGGGGCGGAAGCAATCCATCCACCGGCAGCTCCCAAAAGAGATATGTTATTTCCACCATAAGTCATAGGAACCATTTGTCCAGACCCATTAAAAGCCAGGCATCTTGGAGAACCTGCTGGTTCGAAATACATAACTTCGTTTGGAAATTTTTCATGATAAAGACTTCTTCCAATATGCATATCCTTAATATCTAATGGTTTAAGGATTTTCATATTAACATAATCCTCGTAGGACATCTTACTCACTTTTTCAATTATTTTTCCAAGAACCACATATCCAAAGTTTGAATACTCATAATGTGTACCTGGAGTATATCCAAGTTTTTGACTTAATGCGTATTCAATAAGAATATCCAGATCAGCCGGTGCCTTTTTATGCATTTTATGAACCACGTATAAAGAATTAAAAAGAGGATCCCCTTTTGATTTAGACCATCCTGCAGTATGATTAAGAAGTTGCTTAACTGTAATATCTTTTATTCGTGGGTCAATAAAAGTAAGGAATTTAGGATCATTCAAAATTCCATTTTGGCCAAAGACAGAACTATCGAGAGAGAGTTCTCCATTTTCGTATAATTTAAGAATAGCAACTGCGGTGATTAATTTCGAAATACTTGCAATTCTGAACAAATGCCCTGGTTGAACAGTATCACCTGTTTCTTTATTTGCGATACCAAAGCCTTTTGCGTAGACAAGATTTTCATTTTTAGTAATAGCTACCGAAGCCCCCTTTATATTATTGCGTACCAGAAAGGATTTTATCAATATATCAATACTTGCAGTGGATTCAAAATCAGAGTCAAAATTACTGAGTTTAAGAGCAAATGAAATATTATCCTCACTAGATAAAACATCTTCTGTATTCCTGGAAGAAAAACTTATAGCTATTTCAAAAAAGAAAAAGATCAGTGAAAATATAGGAATTAGAAATATTTTAATTTTCATTTAATGTTATTTAGAACCAATAAACATTGAAATCAATATTTAATACAAAAATACACTATTTTCAAAAGCCATAATAGGGTAAGATTTCAACAAATTTTGTAGTAATTAACAATCATTCTCTTTCCCTGTAAAATAAGTACATTCAGGAGGGCTAACGTGATTACGAAGGAGCTTAATTAAGGATGTTTTCAGTTTCATTCGCATATGAATAATGAATATTGATGGATGTAATGGCTTATACTGACATAAGAATTATAGTGCTTAATCAAAAGGAATGAGAAGGAATAAGAAAAAGGGCTGCAAAAATCAAATATTTGAATAAATCTGATCACTTACCACGTAAATTTTATCTTTTCGATTAATTATCATCTTAAAAATTAATATGTCTAAAAATTTATTAATCAATTGATTATAAAAAATAGTTAAATAAAGAAATAATTTTTACAAAGAATTGAAACATTCTTTAGAGAAGGTCTTTATTAAAAAATACAGATACCTATAATTTTCTTATGAGAATGACAAGGACAAATTAATATCACTAACTTAAATATTAATCAATAGATAAAACAAAAATGGGAACTAAATCTATTGAATTAGTTCCCATTCCATTTATTAATAACCGTAGTTATTAATTAATGCCAAGTTACTGTTATTGTGGCCGGTTCATCCTCAAAGGACCTTACGGTCTGTTGTGGAGAGGAACCCATGTGAAAAAAGGTGCCAGGCGTGCCTGGTATCTTGAATCACTTCCTTTGGCCTACTGGTGAAATCAGGTCTTACGATCTTTTTCCAGCAGCAGTAAAAGCATTCAGAAGTTTTTTACAACCTCCTTCAAACTTTATGCCTCCGGTACAACCATTTAAAGAACATCTTACGATTTTCTCTTTACAGTCCCGAGGTATTAGCCTAAGCTTAACCCCGTTGGCTCCTTTGATTGAGAAGGCTTGTCTCACGATTCACCTTCCGGGAAACACAAACTGCACCGAAATGCGGCCTGACCTGTTCCCTCTCTCGGGAGCGACCTTTTATCGCTCACTTGGTAAATCAAAAATAAACCAGGAGCAATTATTTACCAAATAAAAGTTGGAGTATATCTTAACAAAAAACACACATGAGTTATTAACAAAAAGTGAATAAATCGAATCGTTGAAATGGCATAGAAATAAGGAATAAAATACCCTCCTTGAAACTTTTTATTAACAAAATATACAGAAATGTATAAGTTATTAGTGGTATTTTAATTAAAGAAAAATTTAATTTATTGTAAAGAAATAAAATAAAAAATGAGGTTCAGACACAAAATATAAGACCCATTAAAAAAACTGAGGTAGATGAATGAAAAAAGAACCTAATAACCTAATAACCAAATGATTAAACTTTAAGACCTAAAAACACTTTCAGTCTGAACCTCATTATTTAAACATTTTAAACGGGTATTTGTTGAATTGCACTATTTCGATGTCATTTGGAAGAATAATAAATATTATTAATTCTAAATAGCAAACTTTTTAATAATTCTAAATGTCTCTAAATTTTGAGGATTTGGGAGGATAAAAAGTTAGGATTAAAAATTATATCTAAATAATTAATTCAGCAGGATAGTATTATCAATAATCATAAAACTCGATCAAGCTTGGATCAAAAATATCCACATTTTTTGAAGAAATTCTGCGAGAAACGGAATATGCAGTCATTTCATCCTGAGGGAATGCCCTTAAATATGACTCTGTTTGAGTTCTGTCATTACCTTCTTTAATCCAATCCATTTCAATAGCTTGAGGCAGAATCACCGGCATTCGTTTTTTTAAATTATGTATTTTTTCCAATAATGGATTGGCAGAAGTAGTAAGAATACTAAATGTATTTATTATTTCTCCTGTTACAGGATTAATCCAGTTATCATATAATCCAGCAAAGGCAAAAATCTGGTTATTCTTAAGTTTAATATAATAAGGAATTTTTTTATTTTCTTCAGTATGATACTCAAAAAAGCCATGAGTAATTACAAGACATCTTTTAGTTCGGATTGAAGAACGAAAAGATGGTTTTTCCCATGCCGTTTCAGATTTTGCATTATACGTAATATTCCTGATTTTTTCAGCAGTATTTTCATCGTGAACCCATGAAGGAATCAGTCCCCATTGAAAAAGTTGAATTTCATTGGGTTTATTTGTGGTAATTACAGGTAGAAAGGGTTTAGAAAATGCTGAATGAAAATATCCGGGGATATACCTGGGATCTTCTGGCATCATTATCCCAAATCTCTTTTCAATCTCTTTCCTTTGAATATTTTGTTCAACAAAGTAACACATAAATAAAATTTCAATACTCTCATTATCAATTTAAACAATAATATTAATTATTTGTTTTTACATTGACTTATCCTAACACAAATTACAAATAATTGGAACAGAAAAATAAAATAATACCTTTTTTTCCATTAAACATTAGTCTTTTGCCTGATGAAGATATTCCTTTACGAATTTTTGAATCCAGGTATAAACAATTGATCAATGAATGTCTGGAAAGGGAAATGAATTTTGGAATTCCATTTTTAAGAAATTCAGAGATTCAGGCTTTTGGTGTTGAATGCAAAATAAATCAGGTTGTTGCAAGAAATTCCAAAGGAGAAATGGTGATCGTAGTGATTGGAATTTCAAATTTTGAAGTAGTTAGTTATAAAGATTCTCTTCCGGGGAAATTATACAGTGGAGGGTTAATTCATCCTATTACGAAAGATCGACCGGTTCAGAAATCAGACTTATTAAGAATGTTAATGAATTATACAAATAATCTTGATTCAGATTTTCTTAAGGATCTAAAAGGGAGAAAAATAATGATCAATGATGTAGCCAGGGCTTTGAATCTTTCAAGTGAAGATAAATTTAACTTTATAAGCATAAGAAATCCTGATATGCAGGAACAATTTCTCAAAGCCCAGCTCATGTATTTAATTAAACTAAGAGAGCAGGAAAGGTTGCTGAATAATGATTATATGCTGAACTGATATGCTATCTGTTCAATTTTATTAAACTCTATCATTCTGTATATTCATTATATTGGTTTATTTGTAGAAAAGACCTTACTTTTTATTATTTCCATCTCATGTTTAAGGTTTGATATGGTTTTAATGATGTTACTCTCGGGCAGAACCGGCTCAGGGATTTCCGAGCTAATATAATGGATGAACTTCCATACTTCACGAATGTCTTTTACGTGAATATCGAATGGGTCATAGATAGGATTGAGTGAATACAGGGTTAATTTACCTTCTTTTTTTATTTTATTTTCCACAATTTTAAATACTATTCCATCATTAAGTGATAGAATAATATAAGCATCGCCATTCATTATTTCTTTCCAGTCCTGAACAAATTCTCCAGTAACCCATGATTTATCAGGTATAGGAAGCATAGAGTCCCCATTAAGTTGAAAGGTTCTGAATTTTTTGCTTCTTGGAAGAAAAGGTAACCGGAAAACCGGAAGATCAGAAATATACTCGGGATCGGAAAACCCATTTGCATACCCGGCTTTTGCTTTTTCCGTGACAAGTTCAATATTTTCCTCATTATCTGGATTAACCGTAGTTGCAAGTACGCGAAGGTTCTCTCCTGTAATATACACATCCTGGCCGTTTTCAAGTTGATACAGCTGATTGAGAGTAAGTTTTAAAAGGTTGACTTTTATTAAAGTATCAATTGCAATCCTGAAATATGTTGAGATTTTTATCAGGACATCAATTCCGGGTTGTGCTATGTTATTTTCATATCCACTAAGAGTAGAGCGTTTCATACCCAAAATTTGGGCAAGGTCATCCTGGGTTTTTCCCCGGTGCTTTCTAAGAATTTTAAGATTACTTGAGAAATACATATGTTTATGGTTTTAAGTATGATATAAAGAATGTAAGGCTTGATACCAGGATTATCGCGCAGGTTCCCCGTCTCATACCTTCTCCCCTTCTATATGAAAAAATCATCTCAATTTTTTGTTTTTTAATAAATCATGATTAAATTATAATCGAAAAAATGATTATTAATTAATCAAAATTACAATAAAAAAATTAAAATCCAAATTTTTCGTGAATACTGAACTGTAATTCGTGAACAGGAAGATTGAAGAGTAGGGTTATTATCGGCCTAAAATCACGGATCACGGATCACGGATCACGGATCACGGGTATGGAAAGAAACATTGTACATATGGATTTGGATACATTTTTCGTATCAGTGGAACGTCTTCTGAACAGTAAGCTAAGGGGGAAGCCTGTGATTATCGGGGGTACTTCTGACCGCGGGGTAGTTGCAAGTTGCAGTTATGAAGCAAGGGTTTTCGGGGTTCATTCGGCCATGCCCATGAAAATGGCGCACAGTTTGTGTAGTCAGGCCATTGTGGTTCGTGGCGACATGGAACTTTACAGTAAATATTCGCGGACGGTTACAGAGATCATTGCCGAAAGTGCTCCGATGTATGAGAAAGCATCTATTGATGAGCATTACATTGACATCACCGGCATAGATCGTTTTTTTGGTAGTCTTAAATGGACGCATGAGCTAAGGGAGAGGATCATCCGGGAGACAGGATTACCTATATCTTTTGGTCTTTCAGTTAACAAAACGGTGTCGAAGATTGCCACCGGAGAGGCCAAACCGAATGGAGAGAGAGAAGTGAAAAGTTCACTTGTACTTCCATTCCTTTATCCTCTTTCCATACGCAAGATACCTGGAATTGGAGTCCAGACGTATCACTTGCTCCGATCTATGGGGATTGTTACTATTGGCACACTGGGAGAGATTCCAAAGGAAATGATGGAAAAACTTCTTGGCAAGAACGGCATTGAAATATGGAAGAAGGCAAATGGTATTGACAGTGTACCCGTGATTCAATACTCCGAGCGTAAATCGATCAGCACCGAGACCACTTTTGAGAAGGACAGTACTGATGTAGTGAAAATGAAAGAATTGCTTACAGGGATGGTAGAGAAGCTTTGTTATGAATTACGTAAGAAGCAGCGGCTTACCTCCTGCATTACTGTGAAGATACGTTATTCCAATTTCGATACCCATACGTTTCAGAAGAGGATCCCCTACACTTCTTTTGATCATATACTTATTCCTTTGGCAAAAGAGCTTTTCGACAAGCTTTATCAGCGGCGGATGTTGATACGTCTTATCGGTGTCAGATTCAGTTACTTGGTGCAGGGAGTCCAGCAACTCAACATGTTTGAAGATACTCCAGAAATGGTAAACCTTTATCTGGCTGTTGACAAAATGAGGAACCGGTATGGGAAGGATGTGGTAGGAAGAGCAGTGTCTGCTGGAGCATAGACCATAGACCATGGAGGGGAAAGAGTAAGAAGTTAAAGAGTAAAGAGTTAAGGACATAAGGAATTGTGTATTTTAAATAAAATCGAGGAGAGATAATGGTTTTTGGGCTATGAAGTATACTTACACTCATAAATGTCTCTGTATATCAAAGTTTGTAACGAAGAAAGCGGGATAATATAAATATGTATCTGAATACCCATTCATATTACAGTTTACGTTATGGTACCATGGAGCCGGAGAGAATCGTTGAGCTTGCACGAAAAAATGGAGTTCAGGCTATGGCACTTGCCGACATCAATAATACCATGGGTACGCTTGACTTTGTAAAGCTCTGCAAAGAAAGTGGTATTCATCCGATTGCAGGAATCGATTTTCGCAATGGCGATCACTATCTCTATACTGGTTTAGCAAGAAACAACAATGGGTTCAGAGAAATGAACGAGTTTCTTTCCCTTCATAATGAGCAAAAAGTATCGTTGCCTGAAAGAGCTCCACGTCTGAATGACGTCTGGTTTATTTATTCCATGCAAAACAAACCTGAAGATCTTCGTGAAAACGAGCTGGTGGGTATTACTCCCGGAGACATAAATAAGCTTTTTACCTCTCCCCTGCGTCATATACAGCACAAGCTAATAGTCTGGTATACAGTAACTTTCGGAAATAAGGATGAATATATCATTCACCGACATCTGCAAGCCATTAATTACAATACGCTTCTAAGTAAATTGAGTGCATTCAGGCTTGCATCAGAACAGGAATTAATGATTTCCACAGATCTGCTTCTTATTGCATATGAGGATTATCCTGCGATAATAAAAAACACAGAAAAACTTATTGCGGACTGTGAAATAAGTTTTAATTACAATACTATAAAAAATAAAAAGTATTTTACAGGTAGTCGTTATGATGACAGGATATTGCTTGAAAAGCTTGCAATAGAAGGAGCCATTTATCGTTACGGGCGAAATAACAAAGAAGCATATAAAAAGGTTAAACACGAACTTGAGATTATTGACAGACTTGGATTTTCTGCTTATTTTTTAATTACCTGGGATATGATCAGATATTCAATGTCAAGGGGTTATTATCATGTTGGCCGTGGAAGTGGAGCCAATTCTGTGGTAGCATATTGTCTTAAGATCACGAACGTTGACCCCATCGAACTGGATCTATATTTTGAACGTTTTATCAATCCTAAACGAAGCAGTCCGCCTGATTTTGATGTTGATTATTCATGGAAAGAGCGCGACGATGTATTGGATTATGTTTTCAAAAGATATGGAAAAAAGCATACTGCAATGATCGGTACCATTTCAACCTTTCGTGGCAGGTCTATTTTCAGGGAACTGGGAAAGGTTTACGGATTACCGAAAGAGGAAATTGACCGGTTGGTAGATGAACCTTCGCATTCTCATAACAAGAATCATATCACCGACCAAATATTTAAGATTGGCAGCCGTATTGCTGATTTCCCAAATATTCGGAGTATTCATGCAGGAGGTGTGTTGATCTCAGAAGAGCCGATTACAAGCTATACAGCACTTGACTTGCCGCCAAAGGGATTACCAACCACTCAGTGGGATATGTATGTTGCAGAGGAGTTTGGATTTGAAAAACTTGATATTCTGAGTCAGAGAGGTATAGGCCATATACGGGAAGCAGCGCAAATAATTTTTGACAATCGTGGAGTAGATGTCGATGTGTACAAAGTAAATGAATTTAAGAAAGACCCGAAGGTTCTCCGGCAATTGCGAGAGGGAGAAACAAATGGCTGTTTTTACATTGAAAGTCCAGCAATGAGGGGCCTCTTGAAAAAACTACGTTGTGACAATTATATCAGTCTGGTGGCAGCTAGTTCGATCATTCGACCCGGTGTGGCACGTTCAGGGATGATGAAGGAATATATCAAACGCTTTTATGATCCTGGAGGATTTGAATATTTACATCCGGTGATGAAAGAGCATCTTCATGAAACTTATGGAGTAATGGTGTATCAGGAAGATGTGATTAAAATTTGTCACCATTTTGCCGGATTAGACCTTGCTGATGCAGATGTGTTAAGGCGTGCAATGAGTGGTAAGTATCGCTCAAAGAAAGAGTTTGAACGAATTACCCTGCGCTTTTTCGAAAACTGCCATGAAAAAGGTTATCCTGAATCTCTTGTACAGGAAGTATGGCGTCAGATAAGTTCTTTTGCGGGGTATTCATTTTCCAAGGCACATTCGGCTTCGTATGCAATAGAAAGTTTTCAGAGCCTGTTCCTTAAAGCACATTACCCCGAGGAATTCATGGTCGCTGTGATAAATAATTTCGGTGGATTTTACCGTAGTTGGGTTTACATAAATGAAGCCAGGCGTTGTGGGGCAAACATACTCCTTCCCTGTATTAATAGAGGGCAGTACCTTACAAGTATAAAGGGTAAAGATATATATCTGGGGTTTATTCATATACAGAATCTGGAAAGTAAAATTATTGATGCCATAATTGAAGAGAGGGAATTAAATGGCCCATTCATGAATCTTGGGGACTTTATCCAAAGAGTCAAATCTGGTAAGGAACAGATTATTATCCTTATACGAATTAATGCGTTCCGGTTTACTGGAAAGAGCAAGAAAGAACTTCTTTGGGAAACCCATATGCTAATGGCTGCTAACAAGATTACAAAACCTGGTCGGGAATTATTTGATATTCATCCCAGTCAATTTAAACTTCCAGCCCTGGAACAGAGTAAGCTCGAAGATGCTTATGATGAAATTGAGCTTCTTGGATTTCCATTGACCATGAGCAGGTTTGACATGCTGCAGACCAGCTATCGAGGACAAATTATGGCCCGGGATATGAAAAGGTATTGTGGTAAAAAGGTAAAAATACTTGGCAACCTTGCTGTAATCAAGAATGTCATTACTGTAAAGAAGGAATGGATGCATTTTGGAACTTTTCTTGATGCAGAGGGCGAGTTTTTCGATACAGTAAATTTCCCGATTTCATTAAAAAATTATCCTTTCAAAGGATATGGAATTTATCTTATATTGGGGAAAATTACTGAGGAATTTGGATTTCCAAGTATTGAAGTAGAAAAAATGGCGAAATTACCTGTTAAACCTGACCCGAGATATGGATGACTCACTTGTCATGTAAGCGGAAGTATTTTTGGTAACATTTTATTCATATATTTTCTTAAAAACTCCTATTTTCCTTCTATTACGGGAATGTTATTAAACCTGCCGCTTTTAATGCTGGTTTTAACCCAACCATCATTTGAGTTATCACTATAGTTGGTTTTAAAAACTTCACCGCTAAAACTTCCTGTAATTGTGTTAGCTATTCTATCAAAATTTGATATTTTTATATTACCCGTGGAGATTAGATTGCTTTCAGGATTTATTGATCTATACGAGATACCAGATGATATGGTCTTTCCCTCATCAATTTCAATGGAAGAGCCTGTTTCTTGGCTGACTGAAAAAGGGTAGTTTTTATTGGAAAGTTGATCCAAATCTTTGATATTTAGTAATATGGATTTATAAATATCGATATTTACCTGTATTGAACCTGAAATTGATATAATTTGTCCCCCACCAATCCCTGTTAGATCAGAGTAGGAAGCTATTAGATCATGGACAATCCAATCTTTACCGTCCAGGTTAAACACCATCATTCCATCGGTAAGGAACATATCATCTAGGGAGTCTTTTTTACATGAAAACACCACAAACATCAATAAGCCGATCAAAATCTTGAATATTATCTTATTCATGTGTTGAAAAGATTAAATCTGACATAAATGATTGTAATTAAAATATATATGAAAAAAATTATTCCGGAAGGATGATGGAACAAATAATCTTTGAGCGTTTGCCACAGCATTTATTTTGTATTAATACCAATAATAAAACGATAACGATGACAACTTTATTTTTGAAATATTTAACTATAATTCAATTACTTTTTTACTTTGTATTGTTTCTAAACTTAAGATAGATATTGGTATCAAAAATACAAAAACGCTTTAATTGAAAAAATGTCTGAAATTATCAGGAAACTTTAAGGTTACAGAATAATGGCATTGGGTCCGTATATCATGAAAGATATCAGGAAAATTCATCTCGATACAGTTATTTATATAGTAGATTCTAAGCGTTTTACTGAAATTATACCCTTTACTTTTTCAAGTTTTTTAATTAATAATTCAAGATGATTCGTGTCATTAACAAATATAGAAATAGTACCTTCAAATGAACCATCGTCAGTATCAATTGAAATTGAGCGTATGTTAACCTTCAAGTCTTTAGAAATCACATCAGAAATATTGCTAACAATCCCAATATCATTAAAACCAGTAACCTTTATTGTAGAAAGGAAATTACGAGTTCCTTCAGAAACACGCCATTTTGCTCTTACAATCCGATATCCGTATTTTGAGATAAGTTGTTTGGCATTCGGACAGTTCAGGCGATGAATAGTTATTCCAGATCCTATGGTTACAAATCCAAAAATATTATCACCTAAGATTGGATTACAGCATTTACCAAACCGATAGTCAACATTGGTCATTACGTTATCGATGATGAGATAGTCGTCAGGTTCCGAAAGGGATTTTTTTAATAATTTTTCTACAACTGCACCTTCAATAGGAATAGTCTTGCTTTCAGAAGATTTTTCTTTCTCCTTTACAATTTCCTTTATATCAAGTAGATCAATTTTCCCAATTGCAATATCATAATACAAATCAATTGAATCATTATACTTGAAATGCTGGATCAATTTTCGGATTTGAGAATCCTGGAATTCGATTTTCCAATTTTTAAATCTTCTTCTAAGAATTTCTTTACCGTTTTCAGCCTCTTTAAGTTTTTCATCTTTAAGTGCTTGTTTTATTTTAGTTTTAGCTTTTGTGGTTGCAACAAAATTTAACCAGTCAATATTAGGCTTTTGATTTTTTGAACGTATTACTTCAACCTTATCCCCGTTATTTAGAGGATATCGGATAGGAACATTTTTACCATTAATTTTAGCCCCAATACAAGAATTACCTACAGCTGTATGTATGTCAAATGCAAAATCAAGCACCGTCGCACCTTCGGGAAACTTTTTAAGATCACCATTGGGTGTAAAAACAAATATTTCCTTAACATAGAGATTTAATTTAAAATCATCAATGAGGTTTACTGCGTCTGTTTCAGGATTTTCAAGGAGTTCCCGGATTTTAATGAGCCATTCATCAATTCCTTTTTCGTCTTTAATTCCTTTGTATTTCCAATGAGCAGCAAAACCTTTTTCTGCTATTTCGTTCATTCTTTTACTTCTGATCTGAACTTCGACCCAATCTCCACCCGGCACTATTACAGTAGTATGCAAAGATTCATATCCATTGCTTTTTGGTACTGAAATCCAGTCACGTAAACGCAATGGGTTTGGAGTATAATAATCAGTGATAATAGAATAAGCTTTCCAGCAATCTGCTTTTTCCGTCTTAGGTGGGCTATTGAGAATTATCCTGATAGCAAATTTGTCATAGATCTCCTCAAATTCAACCTTTTGTTTCTTCATCTTTTTCCAGATGGAGGAAATTGCTTTAGGTCTTCCCTTAATATCTGCTTTGATTCCTTGCTTTTCAAATTCCTTCTCAAGTGGGTATATAAATTCTTTGATAAATTTATTACGTTTTGTATCAGTAGCCTTTAATTCATTAACAATCCTATTATATGGTTCAGGTTCGAGGCATTTCATCGTAATATCTTCCATTTCCGACATCACATTATAAAGGCCCAAACGATGGGCTAAGGGAGAATAAATATAACTAGTCTCAGATACAGTCATTATTTGTTCCTCCGGAGTAAGTCGGTCAAGCATTCTCATAATATACAATCTTTCTGCTATTTTGATCAGTATTACACGAATGTCACTGGATAATGAAAGGATTAAATTTCTAAGATTTTCTGCCTGAGAGGAGGTTTTTTCTGATTTTATTCTTGAGATTTTAAATAATCCCTCTGTAATTTCGGCAACTTTTAAGCCGAATTGAGTTTTAATATCGGAAATAGTAAATGACTTATTATCCTCAAAATTGCATAGTAGAGCAGCCACTACCCCGATTCCACCAATGCCGATTTCATTCGCAAGGATCTCTGCAATAGCAAGGGAATGAAAAATAGCATATTCCCCCATTTTTTTTGGCATTGTTTTACAAGCTTCATTTACAAGTCGAAATGCCTCTTGGATTTTCTTCAATTCTTCTGTTGAAGAAATAGTCTTACAATCTTGGATTAATGATTTATACTTAAGCAAGATTTGCTTTTCTAATTCATGGGACAACATGTTTTCCAATGCGCAGAGATTAAGGATTTACTTGATACACTCGAGTTAACTAATCTTTTAACATATTGACGGTTCAAAAATACGAATAAAGCTTTTTTCATTTTGCTTTAATTTCATTTTAAATGAATTTTCAGAATAATTTTTATAAGACAAAGATCTTAAGGAATCATTTGGTAGCATGATATAAATTAGATTTTAATTATTTATTTATTATTAGTAGGCAAATTATAACTATTTCTTTTACTAAAAATCATTACTAATAATGGAGGGCCAATAATTTATAACAGCTTACTAATTAAGAACTATAATTCACGGAATTATACAATGTTTCCATAACTCGTAAAATATATTTTCCCTGAAAGGAGAATAAGTTGGTAGAAAGATATAATGTAAGAAATATTTAATCCAGCCTGGTCAAGATAATATATCAAAAATTACATTCAAGCCATTTTTAGTGGCTAATTGTGAAGTTTTGAAGAACAGCTTTGCAATAAATCAGTTAGTTATTCATGTAACCTGGTTCTGTTAGAAGATAATGAATCTTTTATTATTTCTCCACTGTTTAATTTACCATTCATTGCATCAATTCTGAATTCTTTGCTGGCATCATAATATTTCATAGAAATATCAACATCTGAGATTAGAATCCCGGGTGTATTTTTCTCTAATTTATTTTGAACTAATCCTTCCGGTGTTATGAAATAG
>CAZKMG010000027.1:0-17124 GCA_964553465.1 uncultured Bacteroidaceae bacterium | reverse complement strand
ATAATTAAAAAAAATTAATTTACCAGCACTTAATCTGGCTATCCTACCATTATCTGAATTAGTACAATTGTCAAGAAATTCAATGAATGATGTCCTGAGCCAGGATTATATTCGCACTGCCTATTCTAAAGGGCTGAAATTTAAAAGGATAATTATGATACATGCCTTACGGAATTCTTTAAACCCAGTTGTAACTGCTGTAAGTGGCTGGTTTGCCAGTATGCTTGCAGGAGTTGTATTCGTTGAATATATTTTCGGATGGAAGGGATTAGGTTACATGTTAGTTAATGCATTGAATTTTTATGATATTCCAGTAGTCCTTGGCTGTGTTCTAACTACAGCTATATTATTTGTAATAGTAAATATTTCCCTGGATATTTTTTATGCATTATTGGATCCAAGGATTCGTAGATAACAATTCAGATATAAGCTTAATAATATAGTTAATATGCAGAGGATTTTTAATTTTGTAATGCTTTAAATCGTTACATTTAATATTTAACCAATGAGAAAAAAAATAGTTGCGGGAAACTGGAAAATGAACACTGTATTGAAGGAAGGGCTTGAACTGGCAAGTGCTGTCAATAAATTATCAGAGAAGAAAAATGGAGATACGATTGTAATAATAGCACCCCCTTTCACACACCTTTCCGAAGTGAGAAAGTTGCTTACAGTAGTAAAATTATCAGCACAGAACTGTTCATCTGAAGAGAATGGTGCTTTTACAGGTGAAATATCAGTTGAAATGTTAAAATCTGTTGGAGTTGAATACGTGATTATTGGCCATTCAGAGAGAAGAGCTTATTTTCATGAGCAGAATGCAATACTTGCAAAAAAAGTAAATCTTTTATTATCGAGGAGTCTTATTCCCATTTTTTGTATCGGAGAGGTATTAGCTGAACGAGAGGTTGGAAAGCATTTTGATGTAATTAAAAATCAACTATTATATGGACTTTTTCATCTCGAAAAAGAGGCTTTTTCTAAAATAGTTATTGCTTACGAACCAGTGTGGGCGATTGGAACTGGCATAACGGCAAGTCCGGTTCAGGCACAGGAGATGCATCATTTTATTAGAAAACAGATCGTGGAAAAGTATGGCCAAGAGGTAGCTGTAAATATATCAATTTTATATGGAGGAAGTTGCAAAGGATCAAATGCAAGAGAACTTTTTTCAAATCCGGATGTAGATGGAGGATTGATTGGCGGTGCTTCGCTTAAGGCAGAAGAATTTATTCAGATAGTTAACGCTTTTTAGTTTTGAGGAAATAATCTGAAATGAATTACATTGAGTTATGTATAGAAAAAAAAAGCATTTTGAATGCTGAACTAGAAATAATAACGGCAATCCTAACTGATTCAGGATTTGAAGGTTTTATGGAAGAGGCTGAATTATTCAAAGCTTATATTCCTGATCATGGAATATTGAAATTCCAGCAACTCATAGAGCATGCCTTTAAAATAATAGGAAAGGATTCTATTAATTATGACTATCAGCTAATCCATGAGAAAAATTGGAATGAAGAGTGGGAAAAAAATTACTCTCCCATTTATATAAATGATACCGTATTGATAAAGGCACCATTTCACCGTATTAATGATTTGGAGGTTACCATCATCATAGAACCTAAAATGTCATTTGGTACAGGACATCATGAAACCACTCGATTAATGATAACTGCAATGCTTGCGCATGATTTTCGACACAAACAGGTACTTGATATTGGATGTGGCAGTGGCATTCTCGGCATTTTTGCTAAAAAGCGAGGTGCTGAATATGTAATGTCGGTGGATAATGATAAATGGGCAGTGAATAATTGCTTAGAAAACTTTGTTTTAAATGAGATAATACATCCATATGATATCATTCTCGGAGATGTTAGTAGTATTACATCACAAAAGTTTGATATTATCCTTGCGAACATTAACAGAAATATACTTGTAGCAGATATGCATTCCTATTCAACAATCATTAATAAGATGGGATCACTTATTTTAAGTGGCATCTTGTCTGAAGATCAAACATATCTCACTACAATTGCAAAAAAAAATGGCTTTAGTTTTCTTGACAGCTATTCTGAAAATAATTGGATTTCACTTAAATTCACAAAAAAATACTGAGTTAATAAATTCTTTTATAGTTGAATAGATAATTTTAAAAAAATAACAAATATTAGCTTCAATGGACATGTGCTGAACTTTAATTTGTATTGATTGTCTTTGTCCATAAAAAATTGATTTCATGAATAGGGTATTACTTATTATAGTTACATCACTTTTTTTCAGTTTTCATATATATTCCCAGCAAATCAAAAGTTTTACTGCAGATTCTTTATTATATCCGGAACAGCTTAAAAAGTTCTCAAATAACTATATTAACGAATCAGATAAACCTGTATTTGAAAAATTTATAAATTATTGGGGGTCAGGTAGGTTTTCCTGTGAGGAAATGAAGGAAATTGTCGATATTTCAAACCTTCTTTTAAAACGGTCTGCTCGTCCCAGCCCTGATTTTATTAAATATTTTGAGGTTTTGCTCATCTTTAAATCGGATAGTATTGGGACCTCACATATAAAGGTTCCGGAATGGAAAAAAATCATCCGTTATTACCTTGAACAGAAGGACTTTCCATTTAAAAATACACAACATTATCTTACTCTCAGCCTTAACTTATTAAAGGAGAATTGTTTAAATATAAGCTCATCTGCAAAATGGAAAAGTATCCAAAGCAATTATTATTTCGATTTTAATAATGGTTCACCTATTGTACGTTTTGATAATATTGATCTATTTTGTTTTGCAAAAAGAGATAGTATTTCAATTTTAAATACAAGTGGATATCTTGAACCTATAGAGTTAAACTGGTTTGGCTATAAGGGAATTGTTACATGGGAACGGGCTGGACTGAACAGCGATTCCGTCTATGCTGAGCTCTCAAATTATAAAATCTCAATGAAAAAAACTGCATATCTTGCCGATTCAGTTAAATTCATGTACAAAAAATATTTCAATTCACCTCTTGAAGGTCGTTTAGATGAACAGGTTATGTTTATCTCCGATCCATCTAAGGCTCTTTATCCAAAGTTTTTCACTTATCAAAACAAATATATTCTACCTGAACTTTTTAAAGGTATACAATATGTTGGAGGATTGTCTATGCAAGGAGCAAAGTTAATTGGAACAGGTTCTGAATATGAACCTGCAATGCTTGAAATATATGAAAAGGATACCTTGAGGATGATTATAAAGACCAGTCAATTACAGATTTCTCAAAACTCAATGACGTCTCCTAGCGTAAAAATGTCATTTTTCCTTGAAACAGACTCTATTTATCATCCCGATCTTGTTTTTAATTACCAAGAGAGAACGGATATCGTAAGGTTAACAAAATCAGATTCGTATACTTCAGCAAGTCCTTACAGCAATACATATCATAAAATAAGTATGAATTTTGATGAGTTTAGCTGGAAAAGAAATACACGCGAAGTTTTCCTGAAACCGATGACAGGTAGTGCTTTAGGTAATGCAACTTTTGAATCGGATAATTTTTTCAATTATAATTTTTGGGAACAACTCCAGGGCTTGGATAATGTCCACCCATTAGTAGGTTTATGGGAGTACTCAAGAGGAATAGGATTTGACCAGTTCCCTGTGGCAAATTATTCCGAATACCTTGGGATAGCTGCCTATCAAGTACGCCACCAACTCATGAAATTATCAAGACTTGGATTTATCTATTTCAATGATGTAGCTGATTTAATTAAAATTAACAGAAAACTTAATTATTATCTTGATGCCAGTATTGGCAAAACTGATTACGATGTAATGTATTTTATCTCCAAGGTTCAATCACCATTAGAAAACGGTAAGCTTGACCTGGATAATTATGACCTACATATTAATGGCATTCAGAATATCTTTCTCAGTGACTCCCAAAACGTAGTCCTTCTTCCAGATAAAAATCAGATTATTATGAAACGAAATCGTAATTTTCTATTCGATGGAGTCATTAAAGCAGGTTTATTTACCTTTTATGGGAATAATTTCTTCTTTGATTATGATACCTTTAAGATAAATCTTCAGAAAATTGACTCTCTCCGTCTAGAAGTATTAACTGATGAAAAAGATAATTATGGGCAGCGGATGATCAAAGGCATCGATAATATTATTGAACAGGTCACCGGTGATCTGTTAATAGATAATCCTACGAATAAATCCGGACTTAAAGATTATCCGGAGTATCCTGTGTTTACAAGCAAAGAGAATGCATATGTATATTTTGATGAAACGGATATCCAGAATGGAGTATATAGTAAGAAGGATATATATTTTGAGGTTTATCCATTTTCATTTGATAGCCTTGACAACTTTTCCAAAATAGGGATGCGTTTAAACGGTTTATTTGAATCTGGGGGGATGATTCCTCCGTTAGAGCAAACGCTTACACTGAGAGATGATTATTCACTGGGTTTCCAATTTGAAACGCCTGAAGCCGGTATTCCTATATATAATGGAGCTGGTACGTTTTACAATCATTTGGAAATGAGTAATGAAGGACTGCATGGTGCTGGTCAGCTTGATTATATTACTTCAACTACCTATTCAGACGATTTTTTGTTTCATCCGGATTCATTAATGACTGTTGGTAGAGAGTTTGTAAATAATAAACAAATAGCTGGAACTCAATATCCCAAGGTCAAGTCCAGCAATAATAAAATTCTATGGCTGACAAAAATGGATAAGTTCTATGCGAATATGAAGGATAAACCCTTTAATATGTTTAATGACACTGTTTACCTCAGTGGAAACTTGATTCTCGAGCCTTCAGGGTTGTCGGGTGAGGGGTTAATAGATTTGAAAATTGCTTCCTTATCTTCTGGTAAGTTTAACTTTAAATCAGAACAAATCAATTCTGATACCGCAGGTTTTACTTTGAAAAGTTTTCAGTCAGGGAATATAGCTTTCAAAACTGATAGTGTGAAAGTCAACTTAAACTTTGATACACAAAGAGCTCAATTCCAATCAAATGAGGATTTTACTGTAATTGAGTTCCCTGAAAATAGGTTTATAAGTAAATTGGATTTTTTTACATGGGACATGTCCAAAGAGATCCTTGAATTAGGGGGGGATCGAACTATTGAGCAGGGTGACACAGAAGATGGGTTAATCGGTCCCAGATTTATTTCATTAGCACCTAAGCAGGATTCAATAAGTTTTGTTTCTGGTTTAACTATTTTCGACTATAAAAGAAATCTCCTTCATGGTATGAAAGTGCCATATATCCAAGTCGCAGATGTAAGGATATTCCCAAAAAATGGAGAATTAACTATTGAACAATATGCTGTTTTTAGTAGATTGAATGAAGCTGAGATTGTCGCAGATTATACAAATAAATATTATAAATTATTTAATGCATCGTTAGATATAACTAGCAAGAATAATTATAGCGGTTCTGCCGATTATCTTTATATAGATGAAACAAAAAAGTCCCAGATAATTCATTTTAGCACTTTGAAGGCCGACACGACTATTCATACAATTGGAGAAGGGCAGATCAGTATGATGGATTCATTTAAGTTAAGCCCATTTTTCGAATTCCAGGGTAAAGTCACACTTTCAGCGCAAAAACCTTACCTTAATTTTAATGGAGGTGCTCGATTAACTCACGATTGCCGACTTGGCAAAAGCTGGGTTAAATTTGTTGCAGAAATAAATCCAGACAGTATACTTATACCTATTTCAAATTTACCTGTAGATATTAATCTAGGTAAAATATTTGCAGGGAACTTGATTACTAGGGATAGTACCCATATCTATCCTACGTTTATTAGTCCACGAAAAGATTACTTTGATGCTTTTATAACTACTGCAGAAGGTTTTCTCAGATATGACAAGATTAAACAAAATTATGAGATCGGCCCCCTTGAAAAACTTATAGATTTGGGTGTGCCTGGAAATTATCTTCGTTTAAATACAGATTCATGTGTACTTTATTCTGAAGGCCAATTAAATTTTCAGGTTGAATATGGTCAATTAAAAATAAATGCCGTTGGAAAATCTCTGAGTAGAATTGAATCTGGTACTTTTACATCCGATGCACTTTTAAGTCTGGATTTCTTTTTCTCACAGGAGGCACTTACATTTTTCGCAAATGAATTAGATAGTCTTCCAGACCTAAAGCCTTTTGACTTGAATGATCCATTTTATAAGTTAGCTTTGCGCAACTTCATTGGTGCAGATAAAGCCGAATTGATGGAATCAGAATTGGGATTACTTGGATATTACAAGGAAATTCCACCGGAATTTGCTAAGAAAATGGTTTTATCCAATGTGCATCTCGTATGGGATCAAAACTCTAGATCCTATATTTATCATGGTCCTGTTGGTGTTCTGCGAGTTGGATCAATCCCAATAAATAAAAATGTGGAAACCTACATACAATTCTCTAAACGGAGCTCAGGTGATCTTCTGGATATTTATTTTAAAGTAAATAGTAGGGAATGGTATTATTTTGGATACAATCCAGGAAGCTTCCAGGTCACTTCCTCTAACAGTACCTTTAATAATATTATCTTAGAATTGAAGGATTCAGCGCGTAAATTAAGAGTGCCTCCCGGTCAGATGGGATATATTTTCGCACTTGCACCAGAAAGGAGAGCTGAGTTGTATCTAAGGAGATTTATGGATATCGAAGATGCAAATAAACCTGATAGATAATCAGCGCTTTCCAAGTTCAATGATTTCGAGATCTTTGATTTGGTTGTCAAATATGCTAAAACGTACTGCGGTCCTGATCTGGTGAAATCCAACTTTACCTGCTGCGCCTGGATTTATATAAAGCAATCCGAAATCTTTATCAGGCATAACTTTTAAAATGTGAGAATGTCCAGAAATAAAGAGTCCTGGTGAATATGTCCTTAAAGCCTTTTTAATATTTGCTGTATAATTACCAGGATACCCGCCAATATGGGTCATTAAAACAAATACTCCTTCACATAAAAATTGTTGGTTTTCAGGATAAATATTTCTGATTTCCTGCCCATCGATATTACCGTAAACTGCTTTTAAAGGTTTAAAGGCATTTATTTTTTCAGTTATTGCGATATCTCCAATATCACCTGCATGCCAAATCTCCTTACAATCATCAAAGAAATTAAATAACGCAGGATCAAAGAAGCCATGTGTATCTGAAAGTAAGCCTATTTTAATCATTACGTTTTATTTAGATGAAATATGAACCTAATTAATAAATTTGAGTTAAATTTAACATTATGCATGTTTTTTATATCACTCCGACTGACGATAATATTGCATTTTTGAATGAAATTGATTCCAGACATTGTATTCGTGTTCTACGAATGAAGATCGGAGACAAAGTTAATCTGATCGATGGAGTTGGTGGATTTTATGAGGGGATTGTGGATTCATCTAATATCAAATCGGTTTCAATAAAAATTCTAAAAAAAGAAATCAATTACGGAAAAAAGAACTATTATCTTCATATTGCTATTTCTCCAACTAAGAATATTGATCGTTTTGAGTGGTTTATAGAAAAGGCAACCGAAATAGGCATTGATGAAATCACTCCAATATTATGTCACAGAACTATACGAAAAAGCCTGCAAACGAGTAGACTTGAAAAAATATTGATCTCATCTATTAAACAATCCATTAGAACATATTTGCCAATTTTAAATCCTGTTACTGATTATAAAACATTCATAAAGTTGAAGTCTTCAGGCCTAAAATATATTGCATATTGCTCAGAAAATGAAAATGAACATTTAATTAACATGAAGCATTTTGGGCGATCTTATACTATAATGATCGGCCCTGAAGGTGACTTCACAGACGAAGAGGTAATTATTGCAATACAACACGAATTCCAACCAATAAGCCTTGGGGAAAGTAGACTTCGAACCGAAACAGCAGGAATTGTTTGCTGTCAGATTATTGCAGACCTGAATTCTTTAAAATTAGGGTAATCACTTCATCTGAGGGAGAATAATCGAAGATGCTAAAAATTCTATCAAGCTCTTTACTATATGTTCCTTTAAAATCAAAAATATCATTCGCATTGATTAGATCACTCTCTCCATCTGGTCCTTCCATAATAAATAAAAGAGTAGAGCTGTTTACCATAGGCAAAATCATTTATGCAGCGTTTAATGATTAAACGAATGCATAAATTATTTATTGTTGAAACACCATTATATTTCCCTATAGGCTGGTAAGGCAGATATCATGTTTTTGAATAAGTTTTCTTAAGTTTATCAGGGCATACCGCATCCGTCCCAAAGCTGTATTAATACTAACTCCGGTCTGATCGGCAATTTCCTTGAAACTCAATTCCCCATAATGCCTAAGCAGGATAACTTGACGTTGGTCCTCAGGCAATTTATCGATCAGCTTTCGGATGTCATTTCGTATTTGTTCGTGAATAATATTTTCCTCTATGTTCTTTTCGGAAATTTTTTTATTATTAAACAAATCAGTTGAGCATTGATCATTTGACAACATATTCATTTGTTTTTCCTTCCTGAAATAATCAATTACCAGGTTATGGGCAATTCGGATGACCCAGGAAATAAAACGCCCATTTTCCTGATACTTTCCTTCCTGAAGAGAATGAATTACTTTTATAAAGGTATCCTGGAAAATATCCTCGGCTAATTGTTCGTTTTTAACCATAAGCATAATATAGTTAAAAACTTTCCTTTTGTGACGTTTAATAAGGATTTCAATTCCAGACTGCCTCCCAATAATAAACTCTTCAACGAGTTCATAATCAGTTTTGTCTATATACTTCAAAATAACCTCCTACTTTAATTGGTGGAGTAAAATTATTCTATAGGCAGTCAGAGTTTAGGGTTAATATTTAATATTAAATAAATATGATAAGCGAAATTAATGTAAAAATCTCATTCTGCAAAAAATACTACCTTTGAAATTGTTAATTATTGTTAAAAAGCATTGATTTAAGTTCAAGTGTTTATGTATGCAGAGAAGGAAGAGCTGAAAAATGAGATCCTTATTAAAGGAGCGAGGGTTCATAATCTTAAAAATATTGATGTTGTTATTCCAAGAGATAAACTCATCGTAATTACCGGATTATCAGGATCAGGAAAATCAGCCCTTGCTTTTGATACACTTGATGCAGAAGGTCAGCGAAGATACGTTGAAAGCTTGTCGGCTTATGCGCGACAATTTCTTGGTAGGATAGATAAACCTGATGTAGACCATATTTTTGGGATACCACCTGCAATAGCCATCGAACAAAAGGTAAATACAAGAAATCCCCGATCAACAGTCGGTACATCAACGGAAATTTATGATTATCTTAAATTACTCTATGCTCGGATAGGCAAAACAATTTCTCCTATTTCAGGAATTGAAGTTAAAAAACATTCAGTTACAGATGTTGTCAATTACATCAGTTCATTCGAAGACGAGACACGATTTCTAATCATGGCTCCTTTCTTTTGTTGCGAAGGAACAACGATAACTTACCAGCTGGAATTATATATCAGGCAAGGAGTAACACGAATAGAATTAGATCATGAAATTTTACAGATCGAAGAAATAATACATAATGAGGATTTACTCAGTATAGCTCCGGGAAATAACCTGATTATCGATAGAATTGTCGTCAAGCAAGATGAAGATTCAATCAGCCGTTTTGCGGATTCTGTGCAGACTGCTTTTAGCATAGGAAAAGGGATTTGCCGGATACGAAAATCTGAAGATAAAAAATTCATTGAATTTACTAATAAATTTGAAGCTGATGACATTGAATTTGATGAGCCTGATGAACATATGTTTTCATTCAATAATCCAGTTGGAGCTTGTCCTGTATGCGAAGGTTATGGTCAGATTATTGGTATTGATGAGGACCTGGTAATTCCAAATAAAAGTCTTTCAGTATTTGAAGAAGCAATTGTTTGCTGGAGAGGTGAGAAAATGTCAAGGTGGAAAGACAAATTAATCTATTCAGCAGATAATTTTGATTTCCCTATCCATACTGCTTATTATAAACTTACAGAACAACAGAAAGAATTACTATGGAATGGGAATCGCTATTTTAAGGGAATCTATAGCTTTTTTAAGCATCTTGAAGAGAAGAAATATAAAATTCAATACAGGGTAATGCTCTCAAGGTACAGAGGAAAAACTTTATGTCCTGAATGTAAGGGAGGAAGATTAAAAAAAGAAGCTGGATACGTTAATATTGACGGAAAATCTATCCAGGAGTTAGTTCAAATACCTGTGGGAAAATTATCACTTTTATTTAAGTCTATTAAACTTTCTGAACATGAAGAGAAAATTGCGGGAAGACTTTTAAAGGAAATAACCAGTAGAATTGATTTTTTACTGCATGTAGGATTGGATTACCTCACTTTAAATCGTTTGTCTTCAACACTCTCAGGAGGAGAATCACAGCGAATCAACCTGGCGACTTCTTTGGGAAGCGCCTTGGTAGGTTCATTATATATTTTAGATGAACCAAGTATTGGCCTCCATCCAAGAGATTCTCATCTCCTTATTAAAGTATTAAAAGATTTGCGTGATATGGGGAATACACTTGTTGTTGTTGAACATGACGAAGACATTATGCGAGCATCAGATTTGATTATAGATATTGGTCCCAAAGCAGGAAGAAACGGCGGTGAAATTGTATTTTCAGGAGAACATAAAAATCTAATAAAATCAAAGAAAAGCCTTACCGCTGAATATCTAACAGGAAGAAGGAAAATAAATATACCTGAAACACGAAGAAAATGGAATAATTATATCCTTGTGAGGGGTGCCAGAGAGAATAACCTGAAAAACCTTGATGTAAAATTTCCTCTAAATATTATCTCTGTGATTACTGGCGTAAGTGGATCTGGAAAATCCTCCCTCGTAAAGTCTATTCTTTACCCGGCAATTAATAAGGTACTGAATGGAATGGGTGAGAAAACGGGGAAATTCGATTACCTTGAAGGGGATTTAACCCTTATTAAAGGGATAGAATTTGTCGATCAAAATCCTATCGGAAAATCGTCCAGATCTAATCCTGTAACTTACCTGAAAGCATATGATGAAATCAGGAAACTCTACGCAGAGCAGCCTGCATCAACAATCAATGGATTTAAAGCAAGTCATTTCTCATTTAATATTGACGGAGGTAGATGTGAGGAATGTCTTGGGGATGGGTTTATTAAAGTGGAAATGCAGTTTATGGCTGATGTAAACCTGATTTGTGAGAGCTGTAAAGGAAAAAGATTTAAAGATGAGATTCTTGAAGTCCTTTACAGGGGGAGGAATATATTTGATATACTCGAACTAACAATAGATGAAGCTATTGAATTTTTTAGTCAAACAGACGGGAATAATGAAAGGAGGATAGTTGCAAAGATAAAACCTCTCCAGGAGGTAGGATTAGGGTATGTTAAGTTAGGTCAATCCTCGAGCACATTAAGCGGAGGAGAGAGTCAGCGGGTAAAATTAGCTTACTTTTTAAGCAAAGAAGCTGCAGGTGAGAATATACTTTTTATCTTCGATGAACCTACTACAGGTCTTCATTTTCATGATATCAGTAAACTGCTTGATGCATTTAGTGCTTTAATTAAGAGGGGGAATACTATTATTATCATTGAACATAATATGGAAATAATAAAATGTGCAGATTGGATTATTGACCTAGGTCCAGAGGGAGGGGAGAACGGTGGAGAAATTGTATTCGAAGGAACGCCTGAACAATTAGTTAGTTTCCCCAATTCGTATACAGCTAAGTATTTAAAGAAAACATTAGAGAAAGAAAAGATTTCAGCTTCATGATAAAAGAGAATTATTTAAACTGATTGGATTTATCAAAATCATATTAATAACACTACTATTTCCCAAAAACTCGCTGTAGAATATTTCCAACTGCCGTTTTTGCCCATTTTCCGGGATCTCTTCGGATTTCTTTTTCCTCAATCGCAACCTTATAAAATAATCCATCAAGTGCTTTCTCGGTAACATATTGCCCAAGATTAGTAGTTGAGACTGGTTCGATGAGCCCCATGGATTTATTTGCAATGGAGTTATATGAAGAAGTTAAAGTATTCCAGATTTGATTTGGTGAATATTTACCGATTAGCACTTTATCGAGTGATATATTTATCTTTGGGGCGAATGCATCCCTTAAGTGAATATATGTTGTGGAACGAAGGTAAGCAGTTGCAGCTGTTGAATCGAAATTGTTTGATTGATTTGATTCAGCGGGATTCTTACCTTTCAGGATAGAGTAACCGTCGCTGATTGACATCTGAGATATCGCATTTTTAAAAATGGGTCCTGCTTCTTTAGCAGCATCCTCTGCAGCCCTGTTTAATGCGAGAACTGCATCCTCCAATTTCTTGTCCAATCCGGCCAAACGAAATAAAGCGTTTTCCTTGTTTGCATAAATCTTTTGTGCTTCAGGAGGCAATAATATTTTAATAGCTTCATCCTTATAGTACCCATTTAAACGAGAAGTGACAGAAACAGAGGTATCTGTGCCTACATTTAAAGCAGTTTTAAGGCCTTCAATAATTTCTGTTCCAGATAATGCTGTATTGTTTGATGATGGTTGGGATATAATATTCAGAAGTTCTGAACAACCACTGATTCCAAAAAAAGATGGTATAATTATATACAATAATAGTTTTCTCATAAGTTTAAATTCTTTGAATAAAAAAATAGCCTATGAACTTTCATAGGCTAAATGAAAGAATGAACATCAATTATTTATCCTTAAATCCAAACATGATAGCCACACATCCTTCTTTGGGTTCTGTTGCACTTCCATCAGTAACAGGAACTTTCACCATAATTTTCAATTGTTGACTGGAATCAAGCCGGAAATCCCAACTCATTTTATATTCGTGATATTTATTATTATAAAGCACTTTACCGTTTCCATCAATAATATTGAACTCAATATTACCAAGATTACTTGCACCGCAAATTAAAATTCTGTAATCGGTATCTGAGTAAAAAGTTTTATATAGTTCAGCCTCTTCACCTTCCAGTAGAACTGCTGCGTGATAGTTGCCATCATGCTGATAGGGAGTGAGTCCTACTTTACATGTATTTTTTGCAAATTGCTTGCATTGAGCATTTGCCATAAACGGAAGAACAATAAAAACGAATATTAGGATGCTGATAAATAAACCTCTTTTCATAATGAAGATATTTATTTTATGAAATATATCTTGATCTGATTTCAATAACCATTTTCTTAAGTTCAGTAAAAATTTCTTTGGTTATTTTAATTTTTGACTTTGATTTTAAAATAGTTACACTGGTATTTGGTTCTTCAACTGCAGTAATCTCCGATTGTTCTATAGTAATTTTATCATAAATTTCTTTAAGCTTTGTAATATCTGAGATAACAGATTGGACTTCGGAGCTTTCCTTATTATTTTCAAGGAGACTAATAACAATATTAAGAGATAATTTTTGATCAACAATTCTTCCAACAAGCTTATTATTTTGTAAATCAGTGTTATTAAGAACAAGGCTTGTAGAAATATAAAGACCTTCAATCCAACCTCCTACAAGAATTATAGAGGCAGTTGCTTGTAAGCCTTTGTCTTCAAGAAATGAATTTGAATTTAGAAGAGTCTCCGAAATTATATCAATAATA
Organism: uncultured Bacteroidaceae bacterium; assembly: GCA_964553465.1. Taxonomy (GTDB): domain Bacteria; phylum Bacteroidota; class Bacteroidia; order Bacteroidales; genus CAZKMG01. Next base: position 3,472 of record CAZKMG010000027.1, on the reverse strand, counting down.
ACATCTCGACTGTTAATATTTTCCTCAAGCCGTTGAATGGTTTGTGCATCGATTGCATCAAGAATCTCAAGTCCATCAGCCATTTTCTTTGCAGCATTAATATAATTCAATGTAGCTTGTGTCTGGTCAAACAAACTGGCATAACTAAGATCTGTGGTATATATGCCAAGATTTAGTGCCATTTGAAGATTTGTATTGTATTTCGAAGTATTTTCGATTGGATTAAGAAGATCTTGATCGTAGGTGGCGCCTGCATTCTTTATTAAAATAGCACTTTCAAGAGGAGAGGGGAGAGAATAAAAAATTTTCTTTGCAGTGCCGATTTTTTCAGCAAGTTCTTCATCCATTCCTGCATTAAATTCATTTGATAATGTAGTATCGGAAGATGAACTGCTATTTTTCCCTTTATCCGAAGCACAACTCCCAAAAATGAAAGCCAGTAATGTAAAAAGGAGTATGAATCGTTTTCCGGTATTCAGAAGCTTTTTATTCATTGGAATTAGGTTTAATAATTCTGAATTGAAATGCATTTCATTAAAAAAGTAAAATTAATACTTTTTATTTAAAAACAAAACGCATGAAAGTTCCATAAACATTGGATTTATCAAATATAAGAAATGATTATAAAGAATACTAAAAATTTAAAACAAATCTTTTATTAAACATTTGTCTTTAAAAGAATTTCATCATTTAGGAAAAAATTTTATTAAGATTTTTGAATTGTTTATAAAGGACTAATTGATAAATTTGTTAATTGCAAATCATTACTCTGCGATTCAACTTCCAGAAAATACTTTTCATCAGTTTTGATATCAATTAATGTTGAAATAGTTTTTAATTTTAATCCTTCGCTAATTATTTTAGACTCTTTTAAAATTCGAGTTGTCTTATTAATAAGATAGAGATTAGGTTCTATTGTTTCGTTAGATGGGGAAAAAAACTGAAGGTTTAAATAATATTTACCCTGTAAAAATGGATACCCGCCAAAAGTAACTAAAGGAATTAATAATGACCTATTAATTTCAATAAAAGTTCCTGATTCTTCAGGTAGATTAGTATTATCATACCCAATGAAAGTTCCTGCACTTCCTGTTTTAAGTTCTTTTTCACCTAAACATTTCCAAAATTTTTTCGATTGGTCGATAAAAAACGTACCCTTACCTCCTTGTTGAGCCAACGGATCATGCTTTGTTGGTCCGAATTTGTAGTAAGTTTCCTGCATCCGTGCCTGTTGTTTTAGATCAATAAAATCAGGTAACCACCGAGTACCCATCGAAATTACGAGAGCTTTTTCCCCAGTTGTCATTTCAAGGTTTGAGGAAGCTTTGGTATACAATTCAATGGTTTGTTCAGGATTCACGGTTTCCAGAATAGATTTAGCAGAATCGATGTTTCTTCGGGTAAGCATCTCAAAGGCTTGATAAAATTTCTCCTGGTTTTGAAAAAAACTAATATAAAATAGCTCTATCTGACTAAAATAATTTAACATTTTTATGCAACCATCTGAAAGCACTTTTTGATTAACTTTCGAAAGAATTGCACTTCTTCTCTTTGCCCCTTCAATAATTTTTACAGCTTTGCTATTTCCAGATTTCTGCTTTGGCTTTGGAAGATCAATAAAATGATCAGTAGTTTCACGACCAAACATTGGTCCATTGATTATCCAATCGGTCAAATAATCTTTAATCTCTTGTTGAAATGATCCAAAATATTTTAACACAAAATTGGATATAGTTTCTGAAATATACTCATTTCTGGATTTCAACCAAACCTGGTTAGCCAGGCTTTTAAAAAATAAATCCAAGGGACGTGACGTCCAGTGTATAATCCCAAAACCTGAATAATTCCTCTCTTTTAGCTTGTTATAAAAATTTGTAAACGGGGTGTAGGGCTTCCCAATATATCCCTGATCATCATTTTGTGCCCAAAAAATTGGAATAATTTTACGTTCGGATCCAATCTTTGTAAGAATTTCATTTGGTACATCAGATTCAGAATCTATACTCCAATCCAAGGGAATAAGTGCAACATCATGGGGTAAAAGAATATTGGCAGACAACATGTAATTCCAGCTCCATGAACCTAACCAAATGTTAACATTGCTTTTATTCAACTCTTTGAGTGCTTCCTGAAATGCTGCAATTATTTTTGAAATAGAGAAGTTTTTTGCTGCGTACTTATCATTTATAAGTTCAGGTTTCTGCTTTGTTAAAAGACTCCATTCATTTATCCACGATTTTGGAAACTTTTCCGGGTTAAAGTCCCATAGAGTATTACCTTCATTTCGTATCCAGACTGCAATGGTTGTAATCTGAGGATAAAATCTTAGAAGACTTTCAATCTGGGCTTTATAATATTTATAACCTTCAGGGGTATCAGGATTAACAACATCCTGTCTATCAAGGTGGATAAGGCTTTCTGGTGGTAAACTTTCTATCAAATTTATTGGATTAGCTGACCAGGTATCAACGTCAATAGCGAAAACAATATTCATTTCCATCTCTTTGGCATGTTGAAAAACCTTACTCATCAATTGAGTGGCAGCCCGAACACGTTCTCCTTCAGGTACTTTAGCTGCCTCTGAACCAAATACTGGCAAAGTAAAAATATCTCCGCCGGGAAGCCTTCGGACATCATTAATATTTTGAGCGCCCCAATCACGACCAGAAGATGAAGTGGTAAGGTAACCTACTTTCTTAATTATTCCATTATAATCGAAGCTGAACATTGGGTTATTACCATAGGCATGCACCATTATCGAATTGTAACGCATTTTAGCACTTTGATCAATCCATGAACACCAATCCTCATAATTCCAACTTGAACAACTGCTTAAAAAATTATGCCAATTAAAAACGATACGATCTTTGATCAATGGCTCATCTTTAAATGAACATTGTTCGAATGAAAATGTTGAATAGGAAGGTACTACTTCATTGGATAGATAAAACCCACATCCTAACCTTTCCAGCAAAGAATAAATTCCGTAAAACAATCCCCTGTCATCTGCCCCTAAAATGACACCTTGAAGCTTATTATTATGTTGAATTGTGAATACTGAAAAACTTTCAGGTATGGATGGAATATTATCAAGAGAAGAAGGGTGTACTATTTTTTCAAAATTTTTTAATGTTAAGGCAAAAATATTTGTTCCATCTTCATTTTCTTTTTCGGAAATTCTAAATTCAGTTTTCGGATATATTTTCGATAAATAACTTTTTAGAATTTCTGCAGCCCTAACCTCTTCTGAAGCAAATTCCATATTAACTACTATATTAACCGGTTTTTCCTTTTTAAAAAAAGATAAAAACAGGATAAGAAAGGCACCTGTTAATAATAAAATTATTTTTTTTGCCAAAGTCATGATTATTGATTGATGTTTTAATAAAGTAAGTCTATACTAAATTATAAAATTATAATTAAGAGTGTTCAAAACATAGATAGCACATAATAATTTACAGTTTTATTTATT
>CAZKMG010000026.1:11316-17699 GCA_964553465.1 uncultured Bacteroidaceae bacterium | reverse complement strand
GTGATGGCTCAACGGTCTTATGTTGAAAAACGACGTACATTATGGGATCCGGTTAGCAAGAAAATTGTGTAAGTCTTTCATTTGGGAGATTGAACTGAACTTTTTATTAGTTTCATATTTATGCCTGTTTAGTCAGCTTGTGATCGGGGGATTACAATTTAAGCTGATCAAACAGGCTTAATTATTCAGAAATTTGCCAGCATACAGGATTTCTTACAGCTTTTGTCCAATAAGGAAGGCTTCAATTGTTTTGATTGGGAATTTGTCGTATTTTGTCAATTGTTTTTAAGTCCTACATCACTGGCCTTTTCGTTCTTTTATTCATTTATTCTTTTATTAAAATCTTATAATTCATATGGGTAAAAATATTCTTTATTTAATTATAGGTCTGTTTATTTCAAATTCAAATTTTGTTACCCTTGGTAATATAATAAGCAATAAGGATACTTTTTGTAATCATATTGTACTCCTGGATGATCAGAATAAAATAATTCCATGGTATTCACCCCAGACGAAAGCATATGACCACTTTCTGCGATTACGATGGAACTTTATCAAGACAAAAGTGCCTAATTCACCGGGTCCATCCCCTCGATCACTGTATCCACAATATTATTTTTATTGTTCTTTTCAGCTGAAAGATGGAGTGCTTAAACCCGATGCGTGGATGAATGACATTGGTGAAAAAATTCCAAACTGGTTTGAGTCAGCAAGACTATATTATGCATATACCGGAGATGAGTCGGTAATGAACATCATGAAAAAATTTGTTGATTATACAATGGATCATGGAACAAGCCCTTCAACATTTGCCTGGCCCAATTTTCCTTATACAACCACAAATGCAGGGGACACGATTTTTCGCGGATTTACTAACCACCCCAGGCTGGTTATACATGAAATTCAGGTTGATCATGCTGCTGAGATGGGATTTACTTATTACCGGATGTATCTTTATACGGGTGAAAACAAATATCTTAATGCCGCTGTAAATGTTGCAAATGTTCTTGCCAGCAAGGCTAAAACCGGTACAGCAACCGAATCTGTATGGCCTTATCGGGTGGTCATGGAAAATGGCCGGATTACTGCTCCATATGGGGCAAACTGGTCAGGTGCATACATGCTTTTAGATAATTTAAGCAAAGCAGGTATTGGAAATACTGAATCCTATAAAGATGCACTGAATAAAATCAGAAATTTCATTATTAAATATCCTATGAAGACTGGTTACTGGACTGACGGACATAGTGACACTGATGTTAAAAGCAATACATATAAGAGTAATCTGAGCGCAAGCAATGCAAGTCTTTGTATGTTCGATTACCCGGACCTGGATCCAAACTGGAAATCGGATATCCCTGAATTAATTAAGTGGACTGAAAAATATTTCATCTTCCGCACTGCACCAGGAGAGCCCTCCACTATGTGGGGAGCCAATATTGTTGGTGAACAGGATGGATTTAATTACAAAATGGATTACCAGACTGCAAGGTATGCCGCAGCATGTGCTAGGTGGTATGCGGTCTCAGGCGATGAGACTTATAAGGAGAAAGCTTATCGTTCATTAAACTGGGTAACTTATTGCAATGATTCTTCGGGGATGGCATTTGAAAGCCCGGTAAGTAAAGGCATTTTAAGCTGGTGGTCTGACTGTTATGGTGAGTGCCCCAGAATGTTTTATCAGGCTTTTGCAGCAGTACCTGAATGGGCACCTCCACGCGAGAATCACATTTTGTATTCTGAAGGTATTCTCAATAATGTAAGCTATGGATCTAAAAGAGTGCAATACACAGCAAAGGTGTCGGATGGAAAAGAATTCCTGCGTTTAGCTTTTAAACCAGTCAAAATTACTCTGAACAGGAAAAGAATACCATTTATTACTAATCCTGACGAGGAGGGTTATATTTTGAGAGACCTTGGTAATGGTGATTATTCATTGATTATTAACAGGATAAAAGCAGGTGATGTTTTAATAATAGGTTAACCTTTTTAAAATAAATAGTGTTTCAGAATTGAAATTGTACCAATAAAAGTAAATTTCATGATCAATTATTTAATAATTAACATATTATGATAAAGAACAAACTTAATTTCATTATAAAAAGTATCCTGTTATCTTTCATTGGAGTTTTTATTTCAATGGTACTGACAGCACAGCCTTCAGAAGTGTCACTTCAAATAGATGGCGCGATAAAATACCAGACTATGGATGGTTTCGGTGTTAACATCAGTGCTGCGTGGTATTACAATGGCGGATATAAAGATGTTAGAATGGTAGAACCGGCAATTGACCTGCTTGTCGATTCACTTGGTGCAACCATTTTCCGGGCTGTTATCGAAGATATGGACTGGGAAGCTGTCAATGACGATAATGACCCCAATAACTTCAACTGGACCTATTACAACAGTGTTTTCTCAAATGCCAGGTTCCAGGGTGTGTGGAATAATTTACGTTATCTGAATCATAAGGGGATCGCAAACGGCTTGATTATCAGTTTTATGGGTACACCACCCGCAGCGTTGCCCCTGGCGACTCCAGACCCACAAAAAAGTTGGATGGGGGATACCAATCATACCATCAATTCTGCCATGGAAGATGAATTTGTTGAGTCGATTGCTGCATTGCTTTATTATGCGCGTCATACGGCCAAAGTTCAGTTCACAATGGTGTCGCCGATGAACGAAACAGATGTGATAGGTCGCAGCATAAGTGCTGAGCATCCCAATGGTATAATCGAAGGTCCGAATATGCCGGATGCGATTCAATTTACCCGTGTGATAAAAAAATTAGCTAAAAAACTCGATGCAATAGGAATGAACGACATCCGTTTTGTTGTCCCAGATGCTGCCTGGGATGTTTTATTCAGCAGGATCATGGATGAAATGGTCAGGGACTCCTTTCTCATGAGCAAGGTGGCCAGCTGGGGCGTACATCAATATGGCAAGGATGCAAAGAATTATCTGGACATCACCAGAAGACCTTTAAATCCAAACAAATCTTTCTGGGTGACCGAAACGGCAGGGATTCGTAATATGATGGGTCAGCTGGATGACGATCCCACGTCTATTATTTTCTGGGACGGATTTGACTGTGTATACCAGCACGCCAGGCGAAATGGTTATGGAAGCGAGCCACCAAACGACTTTCTCTTTAGCTGGGGTGAAGAGGGCAAACCACTGATTGAATATATGGCATCGACAAAAAGCTGGAAACCCCGGAAGCAGTTCTACGAATATGCCCAGATCTATAAGTTCATCAAGCCCGGTGCAGTGCGGATCGGAGTAACAGAAAACGATAGCGGCCTGATTGTTCATGCTTTTAGTAATCCTGATGGTCAGTTGGTGATCGTTGGACTCAATACCAGCAGCAGTGCCATTACCGTTAATGGAACATTGACCCGTGCTCCGGCTGTATCAACCTTTGAGGTATTTCGGACCAATCCTTCGCTGAACTTGATGCAAGACGACACTGACATGACTGTGACCTCGGGAGCGTTCAGCCTTCCGGTCGAAGCTGGCACAACATTTACTTTGGTCAGTTTTACATCCACCAGGTCCAATAGTATCTCAAACCTGACAGGTGTCGGCGGTCATGGGCAAGCTGAATCTTTTGGGAGTAAACCAGAGCCTTCAACCTGGTATGCAGGTGATATGCATATTCACCGTAATTGCGGTGAAGGAACATCAATATTGCCGGAAAGTGAATTTACAGCTATGATGGAACACAATGATCTGGCTGTTATTTCGGTACTGGCTGACATGGGAGATGGGGAAGTAAAAGATAGCAAGACAGATCTGCCCAAGGTCACTGGAAAGGATGCCATTCAATCTAAACCCGGACGAATTGTACATTGGGATGCAGAATGGCACTTTGATCCGGCAGGTACTACTTTTGAGCATAAAGCCCTTGGTGGTCACCTGGTAATGCTTGGTCTTACCGAAGCATATCAGATATGGGACGAATCGCCCTATAAAATTCTGGAATGGGGGAAAAAACAAAATGCAATCATGGGATTTTGCCATATGGAATATCTTACTGATTCTATTCAAAATAAAATAGATTGTTGCACTCCTATGGATTATCCTGTTGAAGCAGCTTTAGGTACTATTGATTTTTTAGCAGAAGATGTCTGGTTAAATGATGCATCAGTTAAAGCATATTATAAGTTATTGAATTGTGGTTTCAGGCTTGGGTGGGCGGCAGGAACGGATTTCCCGTGTAATAACAGCCAGCCTTTTGGCTCTTTGTTAACTTATGTAGAGGTAAAAGATCAACCACTCACTTATCAGCGATGGATTGAAGGGATAAAGAATGGCAGAACAGTTGTTTCGCTGAATGGACATAATGAGTTTCTGGATCTGAAAGTGAATGAAAAGTATTCACCGGGCGATGATATTAAGTTTGATGATAAAGGAAATGTCACTATCAAAGTATATTGGACAACCACAAAGGAAATACAGGGCAGGATAGAACTTTTGTGCAATGGTGAAGTAGTAGCTACTCAAAACGGATCGGCTGAACCTGGTAAACCCCTCATTTTGGAGACCTCCAGGGATTTTATCAGGAGCGGATGGATTTGTGCACGAAGGATGGATGAGAGGGGCCATCAATCACACACAGCTCCCGTATATGTGACAATTAAAAATAAACCCGTACGGGCCAGTGAGGAAGATGCTCTGTATTTTGTCAGGTGGATCGATAATATACTATATAATATTGCCCCGGGAGGTATGTGGAGTCATTTTTTCACGCATGACCAGGATGTTGTGAAAAAAAGATATGTCAAAGCAAAGAAAATGTACATAAAGATCGCCAAAGAGGCAAAATCAGCAAATAAAAACAAGATCTAGAAATTAATTTCCTTAAGCTATTCCAAAATAATGTTTACAATTTTCTTCTGGCTTTATTTTAAATATTATCAGAAATGAAAAAATTTTTCAACCTAATATCTGTCCTGTTAATTCTTGCTGGATTGGTATGTTGTACCCAAAATACAAATCATCCTATTCTCATTTTAGCTGATCAGGCTAATTTTGGAACATTTACGGCAGAGATTTTGAAAACTGAAGGATTTAATGGATTTCAAATGGAACCTGTAACCGGAAATAAAATTACTTTGAAAAACCTGAGGAGGTATGATATTGTAATATTATCAAAACTTGGTCTTACAGCCGCCCAGATGGATATAATTAAGTCTTTCGTAGAAGGGGGAGGACATCTCATTGCTTTCAGGCCTGACGAAAAGATGAATGAACTTTTCGGAATATCTTATACGGGGGATACTCTAAGCGAAGGCTATCTTCAAGTTACAGATATAACTCAAACAGGTAAAGGAATTAGTGATGAAATTCTTCAAATCCATGGTATAGCTGATAAGGTTCAACTCAAAGAAGGGAAGGAAATAGCATCCCTGTTTATTGATTCTGTCAGGAATGCAAATGCCCCAGCTATCGTTGATAATAAATATGGGAAAGGCCGTTCCATCGCATTTTTATATAATCTTCCTGAAAGTGTTGTCTATACCCGTCAGGGAAATCCTGCTTTTGCCGGGCTGGAGAAAGACGGGATAAATGGTCTTCGTGGAATGGATATGTTTACCGATGGCTGGGTCAGGGTTGCAAATAATACTGTTAACCAGGCCGATGAACAGATGAGACTCTTTTCTCACTGTATTGAGATGATGAGTCGGGAATCAAAGCCAATTCCGAGAACATGGTATTTTCCTGATACGCTGAAATGCCTTGTTACCCTTACAAATGATGGTGAATACAAGGGTGAAAATGATTTTGAAACTCAGTTCAGGGATATTGACTCTGTTGGTGCAAAAATGTCACTTTATATACTCGATACTAAAAAAGTGTCTAAAAAATGGACAGATTATTGGACTGCTAGAGGACATGAAATTGCAGGCCACCCAGACGATGTAAAAGAAGCACCCAATCCTGAATGGAAGAACATGAATAATGCGATAATTTTTAAAAAGGCTGAATTAAAGGAGAAATATGGCTTACCAATGTTTACCAATGTTAATCACTGGTTTGTTTGGTGTGGGCGCGATAGCATGGGTAATCCCGATTTTGGAGCACAGGCAGAGATTGAATCTAATCTTGGAATAGAGATGGACATTAATTACGCACATTATGATATGAATTCAAATCAGGGACATTTTCTGGGTACACCTGGTTATGATCAGGGCAACTATACTGGGAGCGGACTTGTTATGAAATTTGTAAATATCCAAGGCAAAGTCCTAAATATTTATCAGCACTTTAATAATGTTTATGATCAACAATATAATGAGTTAAGAGATTCTGAAGGGTTCTTCAACTGTTTTAAAGGATTGATGGACAGAAGTATGAAAGATGAGGTTTATTCTTATATC
>CAZKMG010000026.1:0-11306 GCA_964553465.1 uncultured Bacteroidaceae bacterium | reverse complement strand
TTGATGGACAGAAGTCTTTCTTACGAAGCGTACTCATATATTAGCGTTAAATCCCATAATGATGAATACTATTTTTCTAAAGAACCTTTGTTAAAAATGATAGCTTATGCCCATGAGCATGGTATCCCAGTCTGGACAGCCCGTATGCTGCTTGATTTTCTTAAGATGAGGGATGAATCTTTTTTCAGCAACATCAACTGGTCGAAAAATCAATTATCGTTCAGACTTAATTCTAGCATCAAAAATCCTAATGGTTTGACTTTTATGTTACCAGCGGAATTTCAGGGCAAGAAGATAAAGTGGATCTCTAAAAACGGGAATGAGCAAGCTTTTATCATTCGATCAGTGAAATCATATGAATATGCAATGGTCACTGTCGAGTCTGGCAATACTTATGATATAATTGCAGTTTACATGAATTAAAAAAGATTATAGTGGGAATTTTTATTAAGTCAGATAATATGGGGATTAATAAGGTACTTGTTCGCATAGGACTTTTATTATTTTTTTTAATCTGGTTAGGGTTCACCATATACCGGGATGCTGATCAGCCTGGGTTAGAAATTCATGAAAAAAGTTTTAATCCTCAGCCCTCCACTTGGTTTGCAGGTGATATTCATGTTCACAGGAGTTGCGACGGAGGTCCGGCGATACCTGCATATGAACTTGGAAAAAGGATGGAAGAAAACAATTTAGCTGTTATTTCTGTACTTGCGGATATGGGAAATTCAGAGGCTCCTGATCGCATTGAAGATTTGCAAAATGTTACTGGAATGGATGCAGGGCATTCACTTCAGGGTCGTATAATTCATTATTCAGCTGAATGGCATTGGGATGCAACTTCCTGGGAATATCCTCATCAGGCCCTTGGTGGACATTTAGTATTGCTTGGAATTTCCAATGCACAAAAGATGTGGGATGAATCTCTATATAAAATTTTAGAATGGTCCAGAAATCAGGGATCCATTTGTGGATTTGCACATATGCAATATTTGAATAGTAAAATCCCATATGAACTAAATTGCTGTATACCGATCGATTATCCAGTTGAAGTGGCTTTGGGTACTGTTGATTTTATCTCGGAGGATTGCAATGGGAGTGATTTTGCTTTAGAAGCATATTATAAATTGTTAAACTGCGGTTTTCGTCCTGGCCTGGCAGCCGGAACTGATTATCCTTGTAACGGAGGAGCTCCGCTTGGGACCCTCCTTACATATGTTAATATTAAGGATGGACAGATAACATACCGCAAGTGGATAGAGGGAATTAAAAATGGAAATACCGTGATATCCAGAAATGGAAATAACGAATTTTTGGGACTCACGGTGAATGGGAATTCTTATCCCGGAGATGAGGTTAGATTAAAAGCTAAGGATTCAGTTTCTATTGAGGTTAAGTGGACATCGATAAAAGAGTTGACCGGCAGGATTGAATTGGTGAGCAATGGGGAAGTAGTAGCTTCCGTTCCCACTACTGTTAAGCCCGGAGAATCTGTTAGACTTAGATTCACTCAACTTTTTACCCGCAGTGGGTGGTTATGTGCCCGGCGAATGAATGAAAATGGTCATCAGAGCCATACTGCTGCAATATATATAAATATTGACAACCAGCCTGTTCGGGCAAGTGCTGCAGATGCCATGTTTTTTGTAAAATGGATTGAAAATATTTTAGAGAGGATTGAACCGGGAGAAGTATGGAACAGATATTACACAAATAATCTGAATGCTGCACAAAAACGTTACAGGCAGGCCAGGGATATTTATTTAAAAATTTTGGAAGAAGCTAAGGAAAAAAAAGTAAACAAATAATATAAAAAAAAATATATGAATGTCGTCCGTAATGACTCAGAACTCTTTACTTTTATTACACAAAACCTTTATGTAGCTGCCGTTTGTGATATTCTTGATGAACTGGGTTTTCGTCATCAGGCCATGCATCAAAGATTACGGCCACTTCTTCCCGATATCAGGAATTGTGGATTTATAGGTAGGGCAAGAACTTTCCGCTGGATGGAAACAGACTATATTGTAGAGGGCAATCCATACGGTTTGGAGATTGAAGCTATGGACTCACTCAAGGTTGGCGATATCGTTGTGCATTCTACAGATTTTAGTGGAACAAATGCTCCCTGGGGAGAGCTGATGAGTACAATCTCAAAACGTAAAGGAGTTGCGGGATGTGTTTGTGACAGCCAAATTCGTGATTGCGTGCGGATTATTGAGATGGGATTTCCGGTATATTATACCGGGATCAGGCCATTAGATTCAAAGGGACGGGCAATTGTTATAAATTATGATGTACCTGTCCGATGCGGCGAAGTTTTTGTTAATCCGGGGGACATTGTTTTTGCCGACTTTGACGGTATCGTTGTTGTTCCAAAGGAGGTCGAAGATGAAGTTTTTCAAAAAGCCAAAGAAAAGGTGAATAAAGAGAATTTGTCCCGCAAGGAATTGCTCGCTGGTAAGTCATTACGTGAAGTATATGATAAATATAAGGCACTTTAAAATTTTATAATTATGAAACCCACATTTTTCGGAAAAGCCAACTGGTCTTTCAAGCTCAGTGAAGCTAAACAATGATGAACAGAGTTTATGATTTTCGCAGCCTCATTAGCTCGCTGAGAACGTGGTTGACGATGTTAATAATATTCCTTGAAATGTGGTTTCCCTGCCTGCCGGAAGGCAGACCTGTCTACCGACAGGTAGACATCTTTACACTTAAATAAATTATTATATGATGAAAATGAAAGATCGTATCGTTGTTGTAACCGGTTCAGGTTCAGGCATAGGAAGATCATGTGCCATAGAATTTGCCAGGGAAGGAGCAAAAGTTATCGTAGTTGATGTAAATATTAAAGGTGCACAGGAAACTGTTCATCAAATTGAAGAATTTAATGGATATGCGGAAGCATTTAAAGCTGATGTCTCCAATCCAGATTCAGTTCAGGCATTAGTTGAGCATACTATAAAAAAGTATTCAAAAATTGACTCACTGGTAAACAATGCAGCCATACAAATTAATAAGACGGTTGAGGATATTACTTTTGAAGAATGGAACCTCCAGATGTCAGTAAATGTGGGTGGAATATTTTTGTGTTCAAAATATTTTTTACCCTATTTGCGTCAGACAAAAGGTAGTATTGTAAGTATGTCATCAGTGAATGGATTTTTTGTAGAATCCATGTGTGCGGGATATTGTGCAACAAAGGCTGCTATTATTGGATTAACCAAGGCAATGGCCATAGACCACGGCCATGAGGGTGTCCGTGTAAATTGCATCTGCCCCGGATATATTGATGCCGGGCTTGCAGAGGGATATTTTCAAAGTCAGCCCGATCCGGCTAAAGCAAGGGTGGAAGCTGGAAAATTACACGCTCTCTGGCGTATTGGCAGACCAGAAGAAGTTGGACGGGTTGCAGTGTTCCTGGCCAGCGATGAGGCATCTTTTATGACAGGTGCCTCGGTAGTGGTAGATGGTGGATTTGGTTCCGGGTTACCACCTAAATAAATTTAATACATACAGCATAAGTTTCGTAATACAATGATTTACAACATATCAAGATAAATTATCATCAATTAAGTTTTACTACTACATCATGCAATAATTAATTTTTCAAGATTATTATCCATAACTATATATCAAGTAGGATACTTTACTTAATGTTCAAATCTAATTAATATATGAATTTTATAAAAACTCAAAAAACTGTTGACTGGTCACTGGTGGTAATCGTTAATTTTATGTGGGCGACACAGGTTCCGGTGGTAAGACTGATTGGTGATCGCCTGGGCTCAGTTACAGTTGCTTTCCTTCCAATGATTGTCAGCACTATTATATTCATACCGTTTCTATGGAGTGAAAATAAAAAGCGCAATATAAAATTTCGATGGAAGTGGAAAGATATCAGGTATTTCCTGGTATCGGGCCTCATCGGAATTTTTCTACTTCAATATTTCTATACGCTAGGATCCCGCTTAACATTGGCAGCAAATGCAGGCATCATTACCTTAACCATTCCGGTACTTGTGGCAATTTTTGCATCCTTCATGCTGAATGAGAAACTGAATATAATCAGGATATTAAGTTTTTTTCTCGCGATTGTTGGGGTTATGATGACTTCAGTTTCTGATATTTCCGGAGCTGATTTCAGGCAGAGTGAATACCTGGTGGGGAACTTCGTATTCTTGTTTGCCTGCTTGTGTTGCGCTTTTTATAATACATATTGTAAATTCCTGGTCGAAAAAAAATATACTGAATTGGAGATTCTTGTATATAGCTCCATTATTGGGAGTATTGCCAGCATACCTCTGCTCATATGGGTTGAGCCATTTCATTTTTCGCAATTTATAAATTCAGGGAAAGTTGCCGTATTTGGAATTCTTGAATTGAGCTTTTTTGTATATGGAATTGCATCCATACTGTTTTTTTATGTCCTGAAGAGAATGGATGTGACTCAGGCGATCCTCGGTAACTATCTTTTACCTTTCTTTATTGCCCTCTTGGGTGTAGTGTTGTTAGGTGAATCCATTACGCCCTTAATGGTCATCGGCGGAAGTATTATTTTTATAAGTACTCTTATGGTTACTGTATTTGAGAACGAACTGGTGAATTTTTCAAAAAAAATCAGGCTGAGAAAGCATAAAGCTTAAATTAAACATTTTAACACCTCTAACTTTATATTAAATGAAGATAACAAATGTAAGTGCAATTATCCTTAAGCTTCCTGAAATCTCAACTGCAGCTGATGGAACCCAGGATGACCTCATTTTAAAGGTCGAAACAGACGAAGGCATTACAGGGTATGGCGAAGTAGACACTTCTCCATATGTTGGAAAGGCTGTAGTTGATGCATATATGTCACATGGCACGTGCTATGGATTGAGGGAGGTTCTGGTTGGATGCGATCCTTTCGATTATGAACAGATCTGGAATGAAATGTGGGCTAAAACATACTATTACGGACGAACCGGCCCGGTTATACATGTTATGAGTGGTGTAGATATGGCTTTATGGGATATCATGGGTAAGTCAACAGGGAAACCGGTTCATAAATTACTTGGAGGTAGTTATTCAGATAAAGTCCGGCCGTATGCAAGTGCATTGATGCCCGATACACCGGATGAAGTTAAAAAGTTAGTTGAAAAGCATGTTTCTCAAGGATATACAGCTGTCAAGCTCGGTTGGGGCCCACTGGGATATAATGTAAATTATGATGTGGAGCTGATGAAGACTGCACGAGAGGCTGCAGGTGATAAGGTAGAATTAATGGTAGATATCGGCAAACGGTACAGACTTAAATCAGCAATGTATATGGCTAAAGCAATGGAGCAAATCAATGTGTACTGGCTGGAGGAACCATTACCTGCTGAAGACATTGAGGGATACCGAAGACTTGTTGAATATTCCCCTGTACGCATTGCTACAGGTGAAGAAGAGAGCGGCAGGATTGCATTTGGCCGGTTAATTAATGAAACCCGTATAGATGTAGTTCAACCTGACATGTCACGTTGTGGCGGATTAACAGAAGCAAAGAAAATTGCGACGATGGCTGCTGATGCAAATATTCTGTGTGTACCACATGCATTTAAAACCGGGATTTTAGTTGCGGCTTCCATCCACCTGATAGCTTCAATCCCTCATGCTCCTTTCCTGGAATTCTCTGTCACCGAATCATCCATTCGTAAAGAGCTCCTGGTTAACCCATTTATTCAGAAAGATGGATTTATTGAAGTCCCTTCAACTCCTGGTCTGGGCATTGAATTAAATCCTGAAGTTATTCGCAAGTATAGTGTAAAAATCAATTAAATAGATAATCTCTGATGGCTTATAGAATTGATAAGTTAGAACCCATTGCAAAAAGGAAAGAAATTGATGCATTTATATTGACAACTTCCATATCGGTTAAATATTTATGCGGTTATTTCTATAATTTTGAAATTGGACTTTCACCTTTTCAGCTAATTCCTGCAGCTTTATTTATCATCCCTTCAAAATTAACAGTTTTGATTATAGCTGATAATGAAACAGATCAGTTGCCTGATCTTGATCCCCGTGTTTCTGTATCTCAATATGCCAGTTATACATATGAAAAACCTCTGGATTTTTCAATGCAATTTCTTTCAAAATTAAAGGACCTTGTCAAACAAAATCACCTGGGTGATGCAATGATAGGAGTAGAGTCTGATTGTTTGCCATTCTCAGTTGCCGAGTCATTGACAGGTTCCTATCCGAAAATCAGATTTATCAATATTTCTAAGGATCTGATACATCTCAGGATGATCAAAGAAAAAGATGAGATCAACATGATAAGGGAAGCAACTCATTTATGTGACATTGGCCAGGAAGCTGTGATAAAGTATGCAAAACCCGGCATGACAGAACTAGAGTTATTCACACTGGTACGGGGCGATATGGATTCGATAGCCGGTAAGCGTGTCCCAATGATGGCTGATCTCGTTTGTGGTGCACGAACGTTTGAAGGAGGAGGTAATCCATCCTCCAGTAAAATTGTACTGGGCGATTTTATTCTCAGCGATCTGACACCCTGTTTGAATGGTTATTGGGGCGATACATGCAATACTATTGTGATAGGTAAGCCCGGAGCAAAACAAATTGAACATTTTAATCTTGTCAGGGAGGCCCTTGAACAGGGAATAAATGCGATAAAGCCGGGTGTTTATGCCAGTTCGATCGATCATTTATTAAGAAAACACCTTTCCGGGGTCGGAAATTATGGACATCATAGTGGTCATGGAGTGGGCCTGGCCTATCATGAAGAACCCCGCATTGTACCTTACAATAATGTTAAGTTAGCCCCAAATATGATAATTGCTCTTGAACCAGCCATTTACATAAATGGTTATGGTATTCGACTTGAACATCTTATGATGGTCACGGAATCAGGATGTGAAATAATCTCTGAATTTAACCACCGGTTTAATGAAAAATAATATTATCCAGGAAAAAATAAATTATGAGGGCTGGCAGAATTGTATAAAGCTCAGCAATAAGAACATCGAATTAATCCTAACAACCGATGTAGGACCTCGGATTATAAGGCTCGGTTTTATCGGCGGGCAGAACTTACTGTATTTGTCCCAAACGGATAAAGGTAAAACAGGAGGTGATTCATGGAGAATATATGGAGGACATCGTCTCTGGCATTCTCCGGAAGTGATGCCCCGGACTTATTTCCCGGATAATAATCCTGTTGATTATTCATGGAATGGGCGGACTTTAAAACTTATTCAAAAAATTGAGAATAGCACAGGGATAATAAAGGAAATGGAAATTACCCTTGACCCTGAAAAAAATATTGTTACTATTCTACACCGTCTGATTAACAAAAATCTCTGGGATGTTGAATTATCGGCCTGGGCAATAACAGCCCATGCTCCAGGCGGCAAAGCTATTGTGCCACAGGAACCATATATTGATCCTGCTGATTTTTTATTACCTGCACGGCCGGTTGTGCTGTGGTATTATACACATATGAATGACCCCCGCTGGAAGTGGGGTAATAAATATATCCAGCTTATGCATGATTCATCCCTGAAGTCGGAACAAAAGATAGGCATATTAAACAAACAGGGTTGGGCAGCCTATTCTCTTTATAGCGAAGTATTGATCAAACGTTTTCAATTCGACCCAAAGGCCCGGTATGAGGATTATGGCTGTAATAATGAACTTTATGTAAATGGAGATTTGCTGGAGGTTGAATCACTCGGTCCTGTTACAAGAATTGCCCCAGAAGAAGCTTTGGAACATACAGAAAAATGGTTAATTGCAAAACTCCCATCATCTCTGACGGATACGCATGAAAATTCAATTGATCAGATTTTGCTTCCACTGGTAAATAAATTTTTAACAGAAAAGTATTCAACTGATTAATAACCTGAGTTCAATATAAATTATTCTGATAATCTCATAAACACTTAAAAATAATAAATACAATCAACCCTGGGCTGACATTATACGGTAAAGTTTACTCAATTTTCAATTACGTTTTTATTATATAAGTTATAATTCATATGTTTTTCTTATAAAACTCACATTAAATACTTATTTTCAATATGTTAATTAAATATGGGAGGCAAATCATGAAACTTAGAATAATTTTTAGTCAGGTATTCTTCTTATGCATAGTATTATTTGTAATCATTTTCTCCGGATGTAATAATTCGTCCAGGGTTATTACCTATCCTGCTCCCCCAGGGCTCACCACCAGTCCGGATTTTACAATGAATGTCAATGGTACCGAAGTATGGGTAGAAAAATTAGGCGGGAGCGGTATACAACTGCAACAACCATCAGTTTCTTATGGGAAATTGGAAGATATGAATATAGCCAACTTCTCCTGTTCCGGACCTATGCAAATTAAAATTACAGCAACTGAACTTATCTCATCCTACATTATTCGTCCTAAAAGCAGAGGCATTCAAGCAGAGTTAAATGGACGGGAGCTAAGCTTTACAATACCCGGTCCTCAAAAACTTTATATTGAAATAGACAGTTTACCGCACCTGGCAATTTTTGCTAATCCCTTCGAAATTAATCCTCCTAAAGAAGGGGACGCAGGTGTTGTGTATTTTGGTCCGGGTAGCCATGATCCAGGACAAATTGATCTGCAAAGCAACCAGATCATTTACATTGCAGGTGGTGCAGTCGTGAATGCCAATGTGAAAGGCAATGATTTGCAGAATGTCAGGATCATTGGCCGGGGTATTCTCCAGGGGAATGTTAGGATTTCTGGTACTTCAAATCTTGAAGTAAATGGCATATTCAATCGAAGTACCAGAGGATGGACCAACACGCTTACGAATTGCAAGCATAGTTCCTACCGTAATGTGAAGGTCTTCAGCTATGGGACCAGGTGGGGTCTCGATGGTATTAACCCTGTTTCATGTGAGGATTTTACGATTGACGATTGTTTTATGCGTTGCCGTGATGATTGTGTTGCCATTAAATCAATGAATCCAGATCTCATGGTTGATTCAATCTTTGTAACCAACAACGTAATGGTAGGCTGGGCGTGTAGCGACGGGGTTACGCTTGGCTTCGAATTAAATGGGAGTCCGGTACAGAATGTACTGGTGAAAAATTGCGATATCCTTTATGCACGAAGCGGTGGTGCAACAGGTGGCCATTCGGGGTTCAGCATCGTCTGCGATGGTCCTGCCTGGGTGCAGAATATTCGTTTTGAAGATATACGTGTTGAGGAGCAGATAGAGTTTAAAAATCTTGAATTGATTGTTACTCCTGGTAAATATTATGGAGATGATCCTCCAGGTCATATCAAAGGAGTTTATCTTAAAAACATATCCTGGGAGAATACCAGTAAACCATTTATTATCAGTGGGTTTTCTGTTGATAATCTTGTAGAAGATATAACTTTTGATCATTGTAAAGTTGGGGGAAAAACACTCACAAATACTGCTGATGCTGATTTCCAGGTAAATGAATTTACACGGAATATTAAATTCCTGTACTAGATATATTATATTTAAATACATTCCCTGAATGATCACTTGAAGAGTCATGAAAAAGAATTTACTTTATAAAAGCCTGATTATTCTGCTTGGGAGTTTATTGGTCTGCTTTATATCCTGTAACCGGTCAAAAAACACCGAAAAAAGTAGATTAAAATCTATTCAGTTAAGTCCGATTCTCATATTAACCAACGGGACAAACTTTGGGTTATATATTCCTGAGATTCTGAAAGCGGAAGGTTTTAATGAATATATTCTTGACTCTTTATCAGGTGGACGTATCACTGGGGATTACCTGAGTTCTTTTGATATGGTGATACTCGGTGAGACACATCTTACGAAATCTCAAAAAAAACTGATTAAAAGGTTTGTCTCCAGAGGCGGAAACCTGATTGCTTTTCGCCCTGAAAAACAGCTCGCTTCAGTTTTCGGTTTAAAAGATCAAAAAGGTTTATTACCGGAAGGGTATATAAAGGTTGATACATCCTCTTCAATAGGGAGAGGAATTTACGCTGAAACCATGCAATTCCATGGTACTTCTGATATGTACTCACTTGATGGGGCACAAAAAATTGCAGATGTGTTTACCGATGCAAAAAACATCACAGAATATCCTTCCATAGTCATAAACGGCTATGGGAAGGGACAGGCTGCAGCATTTACATATAATCTTCCTGAAAGTATTGTTTATATGCGACAGGGTAATCCTGCCTGGGCGGGCGAGGAACGCGATAAAGTGGATGGACCGACCGCGGCGGATTTGTATTATCCAGGGATAGGAGAAATCCAGTGGAACGATCCGTCTAAGATAGCTATACCTCAGGCCGATGAGCAGATGAGATTGCTGGCTCATATTATTGAAAAGTTTAGCCATCAGCAAAAACCTCTTCCAAGGTTCTGGTATTTTCCCGAGCAGTACTCTTGTATTTTTATTTTCACCATTGACGGGGAATCTAGTTCCGAAAATGATATTAACAAAGAAATTCTTGACATTCAAGGCAAGGGAGGAAATGTCACCCTGTATGAAATAGGCACTTATATTTCACCAATTATGGTGAAAAACTGGAGGGATCATGGGAATGAAGTGGCTGTTCATTATAATGATGTGCCCAATTATTCTGATCCGACCTATGCAAGCATGGATAAAGTGTTAGATACGATGACAGTGAACTTCCAGCGTGTTTACGGCTATGTACCGAAAACCTTGCGCAATCATTGGGTGGTATGGTGCAGCAAAGATTCACTGGGGAGGAAAGAATTTGCACAGCAGGCAATTATTGAAGAAAAATATGGTTTGGGACTTGATTGTAATTATTATCAATTTGGAGGCAATAATGTTTATCCCAACTGGATGGGAGATGTGGGCCATTTTAATGGTAGTGGGATTCCAATGAAGTTTGCGGATTCCAAAGGGAGAATAATAAATGTTTACCAGTCAAATACGCAGCTTCCGGATGAAACATGGTTAAAACAGAACATTGAATCTAAAAGTAAGTTACTGATTGATAGGAGTATTGATAAAGAATATTATACCTATATAAATGCAAATTTTCATACCTGGTACTGGAAAGAATGCAGAACTCCCGGCTTAAAAGTGCTTGATCATTGCAATATAAGGGGAGTTCCGATCTGGACTGCTGAAAAGGTTTATGACTTTATTCAAATGAAGGATGAGGCCACTTTCAGTCAGATCAGTTGGTCAAATAATATTTTGTCCTTTAAACTGAATTCTGGCATGCAACACGAAAACAGGCTAACGGTCATGCTACCTTCTTTATTTAACAACATGAATATAAAAAACATATCAGTCAATGATGA